>CBEPPX010000245.1:0-3855 GCA_965511205.1 uncultured Ignavibacteriales bacterium
CCTATGAATTATTTAAAGAGTGATTGATCTTCACTTTTAAATTTATTTTTACCAAATCTTTTATAAGCCAGTGCCGTCGCTTCCCTTCCCCTTGGAGTTCGTTGAATAAATCCCTGCTGAATTAGGAATGGTTCATAAACTTCTTCAATAGTTCCCGGGTCCTCATTTACTGCAACAGCAAGTGTATTAAGCCCAACAGGTCCGCCATTATATTTTTCAATGATGGCAAGTATTATCTCTTTATCCATTTCATCTAAGCCGTAACTATCAACTTCCAGTGCAGTGAGTGCTTTTTTAGAAGTTTCGATATCAATTTTCTTCTTATCATCGAAATCTGCAAAATCCCTTGTTCTTCTAAGCAGCCTATTAGCAATTCTTGGCGTACCACGCGAACGCTTTGCAATTTCGAGCGATGCATCTGTATCAATTGATGTTTCCAAAATTTTTGCTGATCTCATCACAATTTTTTGAATATGTTCCGCGTCATAGTAATCAAGCCGAAACCGAATTCCGAATCTATCACGCAAAGGCGAAGTAAGCATACCGGCACGTGTTGTAGCTCCAATTAAAGTATATTGCGGCAGACTTATCTGGATGCTCCTTGCATTCGGTCCGCTGTCTATCATAATATCTAGTTTATAATCTTCCATTGCGGAATAAAGATACTCTTCAACGACAGGACTCAAACGGTGAATCTCATCAATAAAAAGCACAGAATTCTTTTCAAGGTTGGTTAGAATTCCTGCAAGGTCGCCAGGTTTTTCCAATACAGGTCCCGAAGTTACTTTAAGCTTAACATCCATTTCGTGGGCAATGATATAAGCCAATGTTGTCTTCCCCAAGCCCGGTGGTCCGGTTAGAAGAGTATGATCTAAAGATTCCCCTCTTTTCATAGCTGCAGAAATAAAAACATTTAAATTTTCGGTTATACGCTTTTGTCCAATAAAATCAATTAAATCGTACGGGCGCAATGAATTTTCAAAACTCTTTTCTTCATCTGAAAGTTTTGTGTCAGTATTAACAGATTTTCGCATAGCAGTTATTATTAAATAAAATTCCTTTTATAAAATTTAAGAAAAAGTTACTGAAAGTGCTTCATGTTACAAGCTCTTTATTTTTAATTTTTAATTTATGCAGATAAAATACCATTAAAGTCATTAAAGAAAGCATTATAACTGCAGCACCAAATGCTTCCCAACCATTAAAACTTTTAGCCCACAGTTTGTTAATACCCGGATTCCATGCGCTGCCATAAAGAATCAGCAGGTGAACAACATAAATTAATAACGTGTTTCTACCGACTGTAATTAAAAATCCGGGAATACGTTCTACCTTTAATGCTATATAAGATACAGCTGCGTTGAGCAGCAACACAAACCCAACCCTGAACATAATTAAACCGGGATTTTCCTGCGAAACATAAACCGGCAAATTCAAATAACTGAGCACAAAATCGCTAAGCACAGAAACCAAAATAAACAGTGTACCAAACAGTGCAAGCATCAAACTAAACTTTGCAGTTTTAAAAACCATCGAATGTTTTGCCAAATAACTGCCAAGCACTCCTCCCGCAATTACATAACCAGCCCAGGGGAAAAATGGGAAGGGCGAACCGGTTGCGGGATAAAAATATCCAGCCAGCGGATCAGGCATTAAAGAAACCCAGTTTATGCTATAAAAAAATGGAGAACTAAAAAAAACAAGCGCGGCGGTTGCTCCGAAAACAAAGTAGTTATTCAGTTTAAACTTTTCTGAAATGAAGAGTAAAAACAAAACAGCTACTAAACTAACGCCGATAAGGTGCAATACATCAACCGCAAAAAATATTTTCCAGGAACCCTCTGAAACACCAGAAAAATCTATTAACGTTACTGTAGGATAACGCAGCAGGTAACCAATTATTATTAGTAATAATCCTCTTTTAATTCCTTTTTTAACCCTTGGATTATTATTGAACGGTTTGTTGACAGAATGGAACAGGTATGTAAAAACAGTCCCGGCTGTAAACATAAAAATTGGAGCCGTCATCCCGCGCATAAAATACCAAACTGCATAGAAAGGCAGTTCAGGATTCCGGGAACTCTCTGCAAGAAGCACATTAATTGTATGCCCCTGAACCATCTGCAAAACTGCAAACGCCCTTATAAGATCGATGAAAATAATTCTATGTTTCTGTTCTGAATCGGACATCAACTGATTAAATTATCATATAAGCTAAATTTAGTAAAAAAAATGTGAAAAGTGTTTATAGAGAGTACAAAAAGGATAGGAAATTCTAAGGAAAGTTTAACTATTAATTATCAATCATCTAGCTCAAGTCATCCTCTACAATTTTCTCTACTGTATACTTTGCTTTAAATTCACTCATAACATTCTCCATCCATTTCGGTGGTACGCACCATCCGCCTAATAACATAAAAATTAGAATGATTGTAAACACAACATATTGTGTTATTCTTTTTGCAATTCTATTTATTTTTCTACGTAGCTTCATCATAGTAACAATATACCGTTATACATTTTATGAGTTTAAAAATAAAAAACCCCCGACACTGCCGGGGGTGAATTATCAGGGACTAACTTCAATCGATATTAATCGTTCTTAGCTTTGCTTTATCGTGTTTCGGAAGTCTAACCACCAATTGCCCGTTATCATACTTTGCTTCTATCTTTGTCTCATCAATTGTGTCTGAAATATTAAACTGCCTATAGTAATTTCCAATTTCGTTTTCATTTAGGATGAATTTTTTATTAACAGCTTCGGTGTAATCAATCTTTCCAAAAAGTACCAGCGATTTATCATCAACTTTTACCTTAATGTTCCTTCTTGATATACCGGGCATGTTAGTTGTAAGGACAAACTCATCGGGCATCTCAAATATATCTACCAAAGGTGTAACATAATTTTCATTTCTTAACAAATCATCAATCGATATTTTGTTAGCCTCTTCTACAGATATTATCTCTTTATTTTCATTCATAATTATCCTCGGAAAAAATATTTTACAAAAAAATCATTAGTTACAAATAACGGACATCAATTAGATGATGCCCGTTACATACTACTATTTACTTGTCCTTATCCTTATCATCGTCATCGTCAACAACTTCATAAGATGCATCCTGAACTTCTTCTTTTTCATCTGTCTTAGGTTCGCCTTGCTCGCTGCCAGTTTGAGGACCTGCCTGCGGATCACCTTGAGCCTGCTGCTGGGCTTCAGCTTGTGAATAAAGTTCTGAAGCAACATCGCCCCACACTTTATTAAGAGAATCTGTTGCAGACTTCATCTGATCTGTGTTATTAGCAGCAATTGCATCTTCAACTTTCTTTATTTCTGCTTCCACCTTTGTTTTTGAATCTGCAGAAATTTTGTCCTTCATTTCTTCCATCTGCTTTTTAATCTGGAAGACCAGACTGTCTGCCTGGTTTTTAACTTCGGCCTCTTCCTTTTTCGTTTTATCTTCAGCAGCATGCTCTTTTGCATCATTCTTCATCTTTTCAACTTCTTCCTTCGACAGACCACTTGAAGAAGTAATACTTATGCTTTGTTCTTTATTGGTGGCTTTATCTTTTGCATGAACATGCATTATACCATTTGCATCAATATCAAAAGTAACTTCGATTTGTGGAATACCTCTGGGAGAGGGTGGAATTCCATCAAGGTGGAACCTTCCTAGAGTTCTGTTATCTCCTGCCATTGATCTTTCCCCTTGAAGAACATTTATTTCAACCGATGGTTGGTTATCAGCCGCTGTTGAAAATATCTCGCTCTTTTTGAATGGGATGGTTGTGTTCGCATCAATCAATTTGGTCATTACACTACCAAGTGTTTCAATGCCTAATGAAAGAGGTGT
>CBEPPX010000246.1:0-3854 GCA_965511205.1 uncultured Ignavibacteriales bacterium
TTGTCATATAGTAAAGCTAAATTGTCAATAAGACAAATATATTAGACAAATATTTCAAAAAATTAAAACAGGAGAAGTTATGAGAGTAAAGTCAATAATGGATTATGAAAGAAAAAGTTTGGAGAAAATGAAAAATCTTCAACTCCCGCATCGTTTCAAAGTAATAGGGATTTGGTTATTTATTTTGTCAATTGTTGCCCTTTTTATAAACAAATTTTCTGCAAACGATCTGGAAATAAGGGCAATTGTTAAATACGGGATGTTAATTGGCTTACTTTTAATTTCTATTTCTAAAGAAAAAATCGAAGACGAATTAATTACAAAATTAAGAATGCAATCTTATACTTTAGCATTTATTATGGGAGTAATTTTTACTTTATTATTACCTTTTGTTGACTACTTGATTGATTTAGTTTTTAAAACTAATGAAGCTGTACTTAAAGATTTGGGAGATTGGCAAATTCTATGGCTGTTGCTAAGTATACAGGTATTTTATTTTGCGATATTAAAAAAGATGCACAAATGAAAAATCGATTAAAAATAGAAAGAACGATTTTAGAATTAACGCAAGAAGAGTTAGCAGCTAAAATTAGGGTATCGAGACAAACAATAAACTCAATAGAAACGAATAGATATGTTCCATCAACTGTGCTTGCGTTAAAGCTTTCTAAAATTTTTAATAAAGCAGTTAATGAAATCTTTACTTTGGAAGAAAACGATTAAATAGGAGAGGCTAATTGCAGTTTCTAATCCTGTTCAAAAATTAATTCCTTCAACTCCTTAACGGTATGAAAATAATAATCGCTCTTCATACTTTTAACTTTCTCTTCTCTATGGCTGTCCCACAAAACGGAAGCAATTTTAACTCCTGCTTCTTTACTGGCTTTTACATCACCAACAGAATCACCAATCTCACCATGGACGTCACGGACCACTCCGTGACGAGACAGTTATACGCTTCTCTGCATTGAAAATTAGTATCATTCTAACTGTTATACCACGAAATGGTTAGCGGCAGCCAGGAGAATAACAGTAAACGGCTTATTGCAGCAAAGAATTATTTCATTTCTATCCCGGCAAAGGAAACATCAACTTCCAGAATTTTGTGATCTCCTGATGCATAGTTCCTTGCACTGGAATATTTATATTCTTCGGGTCTCCTAACCAAACCTGCTTCTACAGGATTGTTATGAATGTAGTGAAGTTTTACCCAGAACATCTTTTCATTTCTTATTACCTCATCATCAAACCTTGGCATCCATAATTTCCGTTTTTGTTTTGGGTAATTTTCTGCGGCTGTTTTAAATATGTTACTTAAGTAATTTTTATTTTTCTCAATTTCATCAAGTATATGCCAGGCAGTGTATTTCTTGATATCTCTCATTATATCAGAAATAGTTCCAAACTTAGGGTTAACTTCAACAATCCAGTGAAAGTGGGAAGGCATAATTACGTATGCAAGAACATTAAATTTATATCTTTTTTTATAATGCTTTATGTTGTCAATAAGTAAATGGCAATACTTTTGATTGGCAAAAATGTTTGTAAACCGAACAACGGTTGTAGTAACAAAAAAGAAATATTCACCAGTTAAATTACTTCTTCCTCGTCTTCCCATATTGTTAGTGCAGTAGTTTAATAAATACTGTCACGGTTGGACCGTGACAGCCTTGTAATCAGGAATTATTGATTAAAAACTCGCTCAACTCTTTAACAGAGTTGAAATAATAATCACTCTGCATAGTTTTAACTTTTTCTTCTCTGTGGCTGTCCCATAAAACGGAAGCAATTTTAACTCCTGCTTCTTTGCTGGCTTTAACATCACTAACAGAGTCTCCAATCATTAAAACGTTTTCTTTATTCAATCTAAACTGGTTTACAAACTTTAATATTCCTTCAGCGTGAGGTTTATGGTTTGTAACATCATCTCCTGTAACAATTAAATCAAAATATTTTTCCGCATCAATTTTTTGCAGGGTTATAAGTGTAGCGCGTCTTCCTTTTCCTGTAAATACTCCTAGCGGAAAACTTTTGGATTTTAAATGGTCGAGGATTTCAATCATTCCTTCGTGAACTGAAGCCATTTGGTGATTATCGCTGTAGAAATTGTAATATACTTCCCTTGCTTCTTCATACTTAGCACCACACCATTCCTTTAAAATTACATCTTCGGTAGGACCGAAGAGGGAAAGGATCTCTTCATCAGTAAAAGTCCTGTTTAAGTATTTTTTTGCGATATGATTAAAAGAAGCCAATATCAGTTCATTTGTTGCAGTTAATGTACCATCAATATCAAAAATAAATCCGTCAAAAGTGTTGTTCATAGCAGTTAGGGTATTAAGTTTAGAAGTGTAATATTTCCATCATAATCGGTTATCAGGCAATCAGTTCCCATTCCAGTGATGGAAACAATTGGTGATTTGTTTTGCCAGAATAATTTTTTAAATATTTTGTTTTTCAGCAATTGATAAACATCTCCGTTAGTAAATCCAACAACCAGTTTTCCATTTATGAATTCTATTTCCGCAGCAATTTCATCTTTAGTTTCTTCAGGAAGAATAAATTCTTCAATCACTTTCCCGGTTGTAATCGAAACACTAATTATTTTATTATTTCCAGAATGAAGAATTAGTTCATTCTTTTTATTGTTCAGTTTAATCTTACCGGAAGCTTTAAGTTTTCTTAAGCTCCACTTTTTAGTTCCAAGCAGTCCATCAATGCAATGCAGGTCGCCATCATAATCAATTAAATAGATAGTGTTATCTTTAATAATAATATCAGATTTAAATAGAGCATTAAAGATTTTTGTTTTTACTTCCCACTTCCAGAGTAGCGCGCCGTTATCAGAACTCAGGCAATACAATGTTCCTTTTTTATCCTGGAATAGCACTTTCCCCTTAACTGTGGCAACAGAGGAGTTTATCATTTCTTTAACGCCATTGTTCCACCAGATCAATTCAAGCGAATAAAGTTCATAGCAATAAAAATTACCTTCCGCAGTTCCAAAACAAATTCCCTTGGTTTGCATTCCGTTAAATTCAATATCAACAAGCTCAATATCTGAGGTTATTGTTTCCCCAATTCCAATTACCTGGAAAGCATTTCCGTTATTAACATTAATTGTAAACAGATCGCCTTCATTTGCTGCAACTACTAAAAGATCTTTTTCAACTTTTGGTGATGAATAAATTGAGCTGTTGGTTTCGTAATTCCAGAGTTCTTTTTGGTTTTCATCGAGACAAAAGATTTTGCCATTTTTTGTTGCGGAAAAAAGTCTATCATCTACTTTAACTGTAGAAATTGTTGAGGATTTTAATTCAGTGCTGGATTTAATGTTCGCGTTCTCTTCTTTATCATTCTCCAAAAGAAATCCCAAATAAAAAAGTGTAGTTTTTTTCTCTTTAAAATGTAATGCAAACGAAGAATCTCTAATTTCGGTTTTACTCACATAAATTGAATCCTCATCAATATTGATTAGATGATAACCATTTAAATTATTTTTACTCAATGAAGAAAAATTTACGACCTCATCATTTTTAACTTTTAAACCTTTGTTGTCGATAAAATAAACATGCCTTCCGGAAATACCTTGAGAAAAATCATCAGATTGATTTTGTACTTCATCAATTGAATAGTAAGAACAAACCAAAACATTTTCCTGTAAGTTTGTTTCCAGCAATTTATTTAACCAGCTTTTTGTTTCAATATCCAAATATTTCATATTAGAATAAAAAGGATGAAAAGTATTGAGCCCAATTGCAAGCATATTATCTGTCATTGCAGAGAATTTATCACCCCAAAGCAAAGGAATTTCATTTCCTTTGCCTTCACTTAAATAGTAATCCTTTTCACCT
>CBEPPX010000247.1:0-3843 GCA_965511205.1 uncultured Ignavibacteriales bacterium
GCACGTGCTTTATTTTTTCATTACCTACAATTTTACCAAGATCGCCGGTAAAAAGTGTTATTCTTTCTTCACCCGCAATATCAAATTCAAAACGGCGTGGAATTATGGTGCAAAAAATGTATCGATTTTTTTCAGCTTCATGGCAGTTAAAGAGTAATTCTGCTTTAATCTTTCCACCACCCCGCAGAGTTAGCTCTGTTAGCTCAACTTCCACCTTTACATTTAGTTCAACTGCTTGTTCTAAAAACTGCTCAAAGTTATCTGCGGTCTCTTTATCAAAATATTGTGTGATTTTTCCCGGGTTTGTTTCTAATTGAAGGAGTGAAGCACCAGGTGAGTTTGAAGTTATAATTTCCCCGTTCTGTTCTAAAATAAAGAACGGATCCCTATTATTTTGAGCAATAACAGTTTGTAGATTTTTATCTTTTCCGAACACCACAAAAGTTAGTTTTTCCTGTAAAAAAGATTATGGAATCGACCTTCCAAATAATTGTTATTAAAATTATTTCAGTATTAGATAAGAATCATCTTATGAAGGTAAATTTTAATAATAAACTCCTCAATTCATAATAAAATGTAAAACCTAATGCAGGTTAACATTATCTGTTTTAGAATACCCTCTTATAACTGGATTTCCTTCTTATCTGTCATTATTCATTAAGGAAATAACTACTATAATGAACCAGCTACGTTAATTCCGGCTCAGATAAGCAAAGTTATTTACCAGCTATAAAAAATAACAAACGACAGAAGGAAGATATAGAGCAATATTTGTAATGATAATCTAATTATCATAATGTACCTCAACTGTTGTAGATTGATTTGCTAATAAAAATGGAACCAGCAAATTGTAGCTCCTTGTTAGCGCATCATATCTTAAGCTAAAGTTGCGACTTACCACGTAAGGATTCCTATAATTTGGGGGTAAGACTAACCTAACCCCAACGTTTGCAACTTTATCTTTATTCCGGTTTTCAATAATTACTCTTAAAACCGGTTTCTCTCCTATTTCTTCTATTTTAACAGAAATGTTCTCTTTTTCAATAAGCCATTTAACAATAGCTGAATAGGTTGCTATCCAAGTTGAGTTGCTTCTAAAATAGCTTAATGATTTTTTAAAAGTTTCTAATTCCATATTTCCATTTGAAGTGCTGAACTGGTTCATATAAGTTACAGGTAATACACTCCCAAGATTTTGAACATAATCAAACTGATTTTTGTAATCATTCAATTCATTAATGCTGTAAAGGCTATCTTGCTCTGTTGGATAATTGATAGCAGGAGCTATCGTTCTATAATTATTGAATGATGATCTACTTTTTTTATCTTTAATAGTTATCGAATTGTCTTCGTTAATAAAATAATCAAATAAATTACTTCCGGTTTTTCCAACTATATCTTGCTGTCCATTACTATTTATATACTTAATTCCAAAGATTGATTGCTTTGTTTTATTGCGCAATGTCTGAACAGCATTTTCGAGCAGTATATTTCTTTCATTTTCTGAAAGATCAAAATATTTATACTCATCATATAAAACGTGAATGTCTCCAATTGATTTAAGTCTATCAACCTCAACTGGAAAAGTGGCAATCGCGTTTGGTGAAAGGAAAAAATTTTTTTTAATCGAGTATACTCCAAACGGTGCTGTCATCTCAAAAGTAAATTCGTTTGGATTGTTTATCATGCTGGTTATAACTGTTGCAGAAGTAATATCAGCAGGCCATTGATTTACCCAGGCAATGGGCTTCCCCGCCAACCATACGATACTATTAAATATTACTTTTTGTAATGCTTCCTTCTCATCATCATCAACTGATATTTGAGAGAGTTGAAAGCCAAACCAAAGCATCCGCCCTTTTTCGTTTTCAATCTTTACAATTCCTGATTTACTAATAATTTGATCTTTATAAGAATTTGTATATTCACCCAGATTCATAATTATTCTTGAAGCGTTTTCTGTATAAAGCAGTGGGAAATTATTCATCACTATGAGACTGGTATTGATTTGCAGGTTATATGTTAGAAAATTATTTGCATAAAGAATATGGTTTTTTGCAATTGTAGTCCTATCTAAAAATTCACTAACCTGGATGCCAGATAAACTTTGCAGTACATCTATTTGCCTGTTGTTTCCAACATCATCTTTTACACCTAATTTTCCAAGAATAAATAATCCTTTTCCCTCAGCCAAAAAATTCTGCAGATTTTCAAATCCATCGTCAGATAAAACTTCTATTGAGGGTAAGATAAGAACATCAACTTCATCAAATTCGTAATCATCTAGCCCTTCATCCTCAAAAACTTCATAGCTTATTTTATGGTTAAGGAAAAATAGTTCCCAAGCTTGTATTGGATAAAAATTCTTATCTTCATCGTGCAAAAGATTTTTCGTAAGCGAAGAATGAACTAATCCAATTTTAATATTATCTAAATCCTGCGGATATAAAGAAGAAATCAGACTGATGCTAAGCACAGCAATCATGTAAGATAAATTTAATCTGTATATTTTATTTTTAATTCTTGAGCTCATAAATTTTTTAATTAACTAACTGCTAACTTTATCATAATCAATGTAATATGTTCTCGATTCACCCGGTTCAAGATCATCAATCTGAAGATTCAAAAATCTTGATTTTACCACATGTTTAAATTTTGCTAGTTTAGTACCAATAATTTCTGTGTCGATTGATATTTTCTCAGCATTATCATTAAGATCTATATCAAGCACAAGATCATCGATAATTTCTTTTCCGGGATTTGTTACAGTAACGGTTACTCTTGTTTTTCCACTTTTTTTCGTTCTTATTTCAACATATTCTTTCTTTTCATACCATTTCTGGATTTCGCTCGCAGTGGTAATCCAGAATTTTTTTTGCTTTAATTCCTTTATAACATTTTGTATAACGGGTATGTTTTCTGGTTTGCACTGGAATTCAGTGTGCATTTTAAAAAGATAGAGTCCGCCTTCGAAAAGGATTCTATCCAGGTCTTCCTGGTAAGAATAAAACTGGAATTCAGGAGATGTTAATCCAAAATCGCGGATGATCTCATAATCATCACGCGCAGTTTTAGTAAGCGAAACAATCCTGTTCTCACCTCTTATAACTGTTTTAGGCACAGACCTATCAGTAAGCGAATCTGTTAAGATATAAGCATAACCCGATTCAATTACAGCGTTAATTGTATTGTTATCATATAACCCGTAAAAAGGAAGAATTCCCTGCACAGGTTTGTTGGTTATATTTTCAATCCAGTTTTTTGCAGCTTTAAGATTTTGTAATTGGTTTTTATAATCATCTAGCTTGTTATATTTATCTTCAACTGAGTTCATATAGCCTACATCAACCAGGGGTGCAATTTCACCATACCGGCTAACTTGTTTTACCAGGTTTTTATAATTCGCACTTTGTGATGGTTTAACGAAGAAAGTTGCCTGCAGCTTTTCCTGTTCCAGCACAGGTAAAAGATTTGTGATATTGGCTGCATCTTTCGTTAATGATGGCAATATAACTGCTGCTGCATCAACTCCTGCAGGCCAGTCCCTTATGTAAGCTATTGGTCCGAAGGAAAGCCAGTTAATAGAGTTATTAAAAAACCTATCGAAGAAGATGTAATCATCCTGGCTACCAATAATTGAATTTATTTCGAAACCCATCCATACAAATCTGCCTTTGCCGTATGTACCGTAAGCAATTCCTGCGCTTTTCTTAATCCCTTCACGCACAAGCCCGTCCTCCATCCGATAGTTGTACCAAAAACTAACCTGTGTTGTTCGCGGATCGAGCACTTCAACTGCAAGCGGTCTATCCCACGTAGCAACTCTTAATGGAAATCCTGTTG
>CBEPPX010000248.1:0-3831 GCA_965511205.1 uncultured Ignavibacteriales bacterium
GGAATGATTATGGTTCTATTATCAAAAGTTCTAATTTGCGTTGTGAAGATTTGAATTTTCTCTACAAAGCCCTCTTCATCGGCAAGCTTAACAAAATCATCAACCTTAAATGGTCTGAAAATTATTAACAAGACTCCCGATGCAAAGTTAGCTAGAGACCCCTGCAACGCAAGACCAACTGCTAAACCAGCCGCGCCTAAAATGGCAATAAACGATGTTGTCTCGATACCAAGCTGCCCTAATGCTGCTAAAATTACAACTGTAAGCAGTACAAAATAAATAAGGTTAATAAGAAATTTAACCAGTGTTTGATCTAATTCTTTTTTACCAAGATGTTTTTCAACAGAACGGCGGATAATTTTGCTTACCCAGATTCCTATTATCAATATAGCAAGCGCTGTAACCAGGCTTAATCCGAAGCCCACAGCAAGTTCACGAACCTGTTCTACGAGCTGTTCAATATTAATATTCATTTTGCCTCCATTAATTATTAAAGTTTACTATAAATTAATTTTTACAGTTAGTAAAGAATTCTTTTAATAAGCTTTCATCAAGATTCCCATTTATTCTAATACCGCTGCAAAGGTCCACTCCATAAGGATTCACTTCATTTACAGCTGCAGAAACATTTGACGGATTTAGTCCTCCTGCAAGAAATATAGGAACATCTACATTTTCAACAATTTCTTTACTGATACTCCAATCATGAGTTCTGCCGGTTCCTCCTAATTCTTTTACCTTTTTTGATTGATTACCTGAATCCAGAAGAATTGCATCAACATTTTTAGCAACCTTTAAAGTTTCTCGTATTGATTCTTCATCTTGCACATGAATAACCTGAACTATTGAAACACCATCTAATGCTTCACGTAATTTTTTATAAACATTAATTTCAACTGAATCAACAAGCTGAAGAGTAGTTGTTTTACATTTATTATGCTGTGCAATTATATCTTCCGCTTTTGTTTTGCTTGTTAAAAGAAATGTTTTAATTTCTGTTGGAATGTGTGCTGCGATCTCTGCAATCAAATCCTCTGAAATTACACCTGGACCAGAAGGCATTTCAGAAACTAAACCAATTGCAGAAGCTCCATATTTTATTGCCAATTCTGCTTCTTCAATCGATTGAATACAGCAGATTTTTACTTTTGGTATTTTCATATCCAAAAGTTACATAACTAATTCCTGTTTTTCCCATACCATTTTTTAACTACTTGTTCCGTCGGTTTAAAGTTCGGTGTATAAAGATCACTATGCGGATCTCCACCATCATCGAGGTAACTTGGCCACTTCCACCAGAAAATTCCTGAAAGCCAGTCTCTTTGAAAAGCTGCTTTATAAAACGCCTCGTAAGAGCGTACTTGCGAACTATGGTTTGTATCTCTCTTGTGTTTATTATCCTCAAATGTTGATTGCCAGGGAAACATTGAACTCCTGAATCCCGCCTCTGTAAACAGAACTGGTTTGTTAAATATTTTTTGCACGCTTTCAATCCTGTTCATTACATCCACTGCTCCATTATATAAATCATTATCATCAGGGTCAGCAATTTTTGAAAGTGGGTAGTAGTTGCTGATCCCTATATAATCAAGTTCATCCCAGAATGAAATATTTTCAAATTCTTCACCCCAATTGGCACCATAAACAAGTTTGCCGCTGTAAATCATTCTTAGCTTTTGGATAATTTCACGCCATCTATCCTGGTTATGCAAAGTAGCTTTTGCCAATTCGTTGCCAAAACACAAAACCGGAATTTCATACATCTCAGATAAAATAGCATAGTGCCTTATCCATCTGTAATAGTCCTCATAAAACTTTTCCCACTCCTCTTCCGAATTCATTTCAATACCACCGGGCCAGCTTTTCCATAAATATATGTGCGGTTTCATTATCATAGTTAAGCCAAGCTCTTTTGATTTGTGTGCAAGGAAGATCATACTTTGATCATTTTCTGTGTGGGGGCTGCGCCAAAATGCAAGCGGTTCTCTTTTCTTCTCATCTCGCATTGATGTAAACGGATTGACAGCAATTGCGTTAACATTTAAACTTTTTAATTTTTTAAGTGACTCGATTGCAGTACGGGATAGGTAGCCATTATGAATATCATATCCTTCATGAGCAAAATTAAATCCCTTAAAAAACGAAGGGACCTCCGAATTAAATTTTGTTTTGTCATGCTTGATCTTCTCTTTGAACTCAACAAGGAATTCATCCAAATACTCATGCCAATAAGGTTCTATATTTTTTAGCTCTGTCTCAGAAGGATTCCAATTAGCATATTTACTGATAAGCTCATCGCTGCCATATTTTTTTACTGCAAAATCAATAAAGGCACCTGAAAGCGGATCAACAATAAAATCAGATTCGTATTTAGCTTTTTCTTCGTTTAATAAATCTCTTAAATGTGGTACATTCCCAGATTGATAAAGTAACGAAGCCCAATATTTATAACCTTTTCCCCTCCAGTTTGCAGAGAAATACATACCAATTCCCCGCTGAAGAAAATGAGATTCTGGTTTTCCTAAATGTTCATTTACAAGCAGTTGTGTAAGAGAATTAAAATCATTTCCGCTTATCCAATCGTTTGAGACAAGATGCACTTCTCTATTTGTGGAGCTTATATGCGAAAGCGTAGTGTTCAATGTAATGAGCCCTTTATCCTCAAAATTAGAATACAAATTTATTTGAACCTTTGCCGGTTTAAAATTTGGACCCAAAAAGTTTTTTAACTTCAACAAACCCGCTGTGTTTACCAAAGTGATTTCATCAATGTTTGATTTTCCCGAATCCTTTGTTTTCAACACATAGCGGAAGTTCTCATCTTCTTTAATTATTCTGAAATTGCTTTTATAATCTCTGATATTATTTTTATCAAACAGCCAATCGCCATTATTATTATTAGTAATTGATGCGGTTAACATAGTTTCGTGATTTCTGCTAATAATAAGATCATTTAAAATTTCAAACTTTAAATTTTGCGATACATATTCTTCATCAATACCGGTATGAACAAGTATAAATTTCTTCGTATTTAAAGGATTAGGTATTATGAATGTAACAAGGTCTTCCCGTTTATCATAAACATTATTACTAAAAGTAAAAGTCTTTTCCTGAAGATTTACGGGGAGCCTTTTCTTTAAACTATTTAAAAAACTATTAGATTTTGTGGTTCCAAGAACAAGGAATGAAAAATTCTCAATATCCTTTTGGCTAACTGATGTATCAGCAATGAGAGAAACATTTTTCATTCTGAGTGTCTTTTTAATCTGGTTTGCCAACTCAATGTATCTTTCAGCGAAAGCAGGATCTCCGGAAGCATATACAATTCTGCCGCCGTTTGTAAAAATATCTGTATATAAATCCCATACGATGCTGCTTTCCGCAGAATGATGAGTATCTTTTTTAACAAGCGTATTGGCTGAAATTATCAGATAACCCACTGCTACCGTGAAAGTGGCAATTATGATTATTAAAACTTTGCGCATTTCGATCTTGAATTATTTTAAAAAATTTATGTAAAAACAGGAAATGAAATTGTATCCTACTTTACTTTATACAGATAAAAAAGGAGAAATTATGATGGGATCAATTCAAATATGATTTCAGGTACTTTCCTGTCCACGATTTTTCAACTTTAGCAATCTCTTCAGGAGTTCCAACTGCAACCACTTCGCCTCCACGCTCTCCAGCTTCTGGTCCTAAATCAATTATATGATCTGCACACTTTATAACTTCAAGATTATGTTCGATGATAACAACTGAGTTATTCCTTTCTATCAGAAGATTGAAGCAGTTAAGAAGTTTGGAGATATCATCGAAGTGCAGACCTGT
>CBEPPX010000249.1:0-3818 GCA_965511205.1 uncultured Ignavibacteriales bacterium
TTACAGTTGCGCCGACAGTTATTTTTGTTGGGACATTCATTTTTGTTACACCTAATCCCAGCGTATCGATATTAGAAGAAGACCTACTTGTTAATAACGTATCTGTTTCCAGTTCAGAAATTATATTTGCTGAAACAGCTAATTTTAAATCAGAAATTGATTCGGAATTTAACAAACCCGATAAATCAGGTGATATTAATCCAAGTGACGTTCCGAACCCGGTGGGAGCATAAACCATTTCGAATTCTGCCGGAAAAGTTGATGAATTTTCAAACTCAACCTTGGAAAGGTACTTTAAATTACCAAAATAATATTCAAGGGTTCCTCCAAAAACCAGGTCAAATGGAAATTTATAAGTTCCGCCGATAAACAGTTTGGATAGACCCCCTTTACCCTGGTAAGTTGCTTTATAATTGCTGCTAGAAGAAACTGATTCTTTATCCTGTTCAATTAAATAATTTATCCTGCTGTAAGGCACCAAGCCTGTTGCAACCCCAATACCGTGTTCTTCACTTACAGGAAAAGCAAAAGCAAATCCTTTAAAATCACCATCGCTGTAAAATTTAGAATCGGTACTGTTCGAAATATTTGTTCCGTTATAAACAAAACTAAATTCAATTCTGGTTTTAGCTAATGAAGACCAGCTTGCAGGGTTTGTAATAGAGATGTAATCTTTATTAATTAATGCAGAGCCGGAGTGACCCAAACTAAGCGACCTTGCAGAATAAGAGTAGATTATATCTCCCACACCAGAACGTGTATAAGTTGAAGTGCTTTGTGCATAAACAGCACCTGAAATTAAAATGAAAAATCCGATTATTGCTATAGCTGTTTTATTCATCATCAGTTCTCTCTCGCAGTATAAACAATTTTTATCCTTGGTCTTTCTGCAAAATTAACAGCATTGCTTCCTTTAAGAGCGAATAATTCCAGACCCTCAATATCATTACCGCTTCGCAGTATGACCCCCTGGTTCCTCTTCTCATTAATCCATATTCGTACATATGATGTAATATCGCCGGAATAACCGTTATCTATAAAGGATAGTTTAAATGCTCCCCCTTCGTTAACTTCTTTTGCAGTACTATCTTCAACAAAATAAGCCAGCAGTTCATTTGCAAAAGATGTTCCGGTTCGTGTATTTATACTGTCTTTTTTTATAATTAATTCAGCGCTGTTAATTACCGCCCCATCAGGCAGTGAAGAAAGATCGAACGTAATAATACTGTTCACAGAAATGCTAGATTGAACAGCAATATCTTCGGAAGGAAGAACAGGTAAATCTCCATCAACTACACTAACATCGGCAAATATAAATCCATTGATAGTATCAACGTAGCTGCCTGTTTTTTCAATCACCAGTGTTAGCTTGGCTGCCTCGGAAGAAGTGGCTGTTAATGCCTGAAACCCTACAACTTTACCAGAGTTATTTACCGGTCTTAAATATATTCCATAATTTTTTTCCAGGCTTGTATCTGCAGCATTTTTCATCCAGGATAATATAACATCCGGATCAATATTAAATACATAGTTCGTATCCGTAATCTCTTTATTCGAACTAATATCATTCATTTCATAGGAAAGTTTGGGCAAGCTGTCTATTGTAAATGCAGAATGATCCCAGAAGCTATTTACTTTATGAACAGTAAAATCCATTACTTCGTTAGAATCTACATAAACATACCTGGTTGTTAGTTCTATCCAAGCTTCGTTTACCACTAAATCTCCCGCTATTATATCATCCTTTAAAGTATCAGCCAATCCAAAAATAAATTTAAGTAAGGTCGATGCTTCGATATTATCATGTTTTCCGATTAGAATTTTACTTGAAGTTCCTAACTGGATTACTTTTTTATGATAACCGGAATTCTGATCAAGAGTGTCTATTTGGGAATCGAATGTACGCACACTTATAAGATCTGATGCCAGCAGTTCTATACCAATTGCTGACGGTTCATCTTCGCATGCAAGAAATGAAACTGAAATAATAAGAATTAACAGTATTACCGAAATACGAGATAGCACTTAGTTTTCTCCGTTATAATCGTTTTTTATGAAATTGCTAGCATCTAAAAAATTATTGGCTACAAAGGTTGGTAAATTATTACGCTTTTGCAAGATAGAAAGACTTTCCCTGCCCTGCCCTGTTTTCAAAAGTATCGTTTTCAAATTCAGATTCATACCACATTCAATATCAACGTTTGAATCACCAATTATATAAGATTTAGAAAGATCAACATTAAAATCGCGCGCAGCTTTAAGAACCATTTCAGGAGATGGTTTACGGCATTTACACTCTTCCTCGCTGTTAAAATCAGGATGATAAGGACAGTAATAAAACTCATCGATAGAAACATTATACTCAGAAAGAAGTTTATTTACCTGCATATTAACCAATTCCACATCATCTTTGGTAATCAATCCCCTTGCAATACCGGATTGATTAGAGACAACAAATAATTTTAATCCCATTACATTTTTAAGATGAGCAAGGGCTTCACCAACATCCGGATACAGTTTTACCTTTTCAGGATCACCAATATAACCGGGATCCTCGTTAAGGGTTCCATCTCTATCTAGAAAAACTGCGTGATTGGTCATTAATTATTTTTGGAAAGCATTGTCCTGTAAAGATCAATATACTTTTTGGCAGATGAATTCCAGCTAAAATCCGATTTCATCCCGGCTTTCATTACTTTAGTCCAGGAATCTTTATCCTCATAGACTTTTAATGCTCGTTTTATTTCTTTGAAAAATTCTTTCGAATCATATTTGGAAAAGATAAAGCCGTTACCTTGACCTGTTTTTTCATTATACTTTTCAACTGTATCGGCTAATCCGCCTGTATCCCTCACAACGGGCACAGTACCATACTTTAAGCTGTACATCTGGTTCAATCCGCATGGCTCATACTTAGAAGGCATTAGGAATATATCTGCCCCGCCTTCGATAAGGTGGGCAAGATCGTCATTGAATCCTAAGTAACAAGCAAACTTATCCTTATACTTATGGCTCATCTTATCAAAAAATGTATGATATTTACTGTCGCCGTTTCCAAGCAAAATCATTTGAATATTCTGATTCATAAGTTCTGGAAAAATTTTCTGAACCAGGTCTATTCCCTTTGAATCGTATAAACGTGAGATGACACCGATAATTGGGGTATCTTCTTTAAATTCAAATCCAAATTTTTCCGCGAGCGCCTGTTTGTTAACAAGCTTCGATTCGATATTCTTTATAGTATATTTTTTAGGGAGATGTTTATCTTTTTCAGGATTCCACACTTTTGTGTCTATCCCGTTTATAATTCCGTAAAGATCATTTTTCCTTTTTGAAAGAACATCTTTTAAACCTGCTCCAAGGTCTATTTTGGTTCTTATCTCGTTAGCATAAGTTTCGCTAACAGTATTAATAACATCAGCATACAACAGCCCGCTCTTCATAAAATTTAATTTACCGTCGTGTAAAAGTTCTTTGGGTGAATCTAGCTTCTCCGGTAGTCCGGTTTTCTTAAAATCTGCTTTTGGAAAAGCACCCTGGTAAGCAAGGTTATGAATTGTAAAAAGAGTTTTAAATTTATCGAAGTTTTCTTCATCCTTGTAAATGGTTTTAAGGTATGCCGGTATTAAGCCGCATTGCCAGTCGTTACAATGAATAATATCAGGTATCCAGCCAAGCTTAATAATTAATTCGAAGACAGACCTGTTTAGAAGAATAAACCTTTCTGCATTATCAGCGTAATCTTTTCCGGTCATAGGGTCTGTGTAAAGACTGTTACGGCTTCCAAAATACTCATGGTTATCCAGGAAGTAAATTTG
>CBEPPX010000250.1:0-3797 GCA_965511205.1 uncultured Ignavibacteriales bacterium
TCCCCCTTTGTTAATTAATTGAGACATCAACCTTACCTCCTTGTTAGTTAATTAGCAGCATCTCTTTTTTATAGAAGCAAGTTTTGTGCTATAATCTGAAGGAGGATAATGTTTAGAATTTTAACTACTTTTTTATTTTTTGTTGAAGTGTAAAAAAGAATGGCGACACCACTGACGACTTGTACGACATCATCATTTAGAATTTCAATATTCCATTAGAGAAGTAAAGAGATAGGGAGGATGAAAATCCTCCCTTAAAAAAGAAATTAGCTTTTACTCAAACCAGGATACGATTTCATAATTACCAGTTCCGGGAAAGTACGGTGGCGATGCAAGCATTAATCTTTCATCATACTTATATCTCTTTGAAAAACCACTAGCTATCCCGCCAGAGTTAAAAGTACCAACGGCACGCCTTGTATGTTGTGTTATTCCTCCGAGCAGGTTTATATTGCCACTTACAGGTCTGCTTGAATAATTTTCGGAACCAAATCCGCCCTTGCCTGCATAAATAGCCGCGTGAATGTTTATATCACTATGATTAGGTGGATTATCTGTAATCAGCACTTCGTTTTCAGAAATAATTCCTAGTAAATCAATTGAAGTTGGGTCTATTCTTGGATCTTTATCAAATACTATATCATCATCTAAATAGATCCTTCCATCAGAACCTGTACCTGAACATGCAATTGAGTATTGACCGCTAACTACACCTTTAAGACGAACCACCGTGTTATTTGCAAAAATTACTCCGTTATTAGAAACAGAGGGGAGATAAAGTGCCGTATCCGGTGAGTTATAAGAAAATCGGTATTTAATTGAATCCCTGTCCATAGTTATATAAACTGTATCAGGTCCATTGAAATATAATCCGTCATCCTGAGCAGCAAGTTTTGCCTTGTTAAGTCCATTTGCAGGAAGGGGCAAATTAACACCCCTTTCAAAACCACCATATAATCTTGGTTTGTCTTTACGCTTGCTTGTGTAGTATTTAAGCCTTCTCTTTGTAGTAGTCTTACCATAAAATACAGGGTGCCTGTAGCACCTAATATAATCCTGCGTGTGGAAAGGTCCCCAAACAGTATCACTTTTCGTCCACCAGATACTACCTCCTTCGTATATAGAATAATAAGCAAATTTTGAAAACCTGCTCGGAGCCAATTTAACTTTTACAGTGCTTGTGTACCCGTTGAATGTGCCTGTAGACCTAACTTCGGTAAGATCCTGGTAAGGATCGATTAACTCAACTTCTACTTCCAGTTCTCCTCCCTGGAACGGTCTGGGAGAATATCCTGCATCCCAGGTATTATCCCAATAAATTTCACTAGCAGCGAGATTAGCTCCACTTACTGCAATATTGTGTGCAACAGCTTCTGTATGATAATCTACGAGGTTATCTACAGCGCGGGTAGAGATGCTGCCGAAATTTTGAGAGATAATCAAAAACAGCATACTAAAACCGGCTACCACTAATAAAGATGCTTTACCAGACATTTAAACTCCTTTATCTGTTTTTTAAATTTCTTGATACCATTCGTATCTGCTTCCAATAAGCACTGGAATACATGGTGTCATAGGCAGCAACATTTTCTACAGTAATATTAATTTCGATGCTTGTAATTTCACCAGTAATGGTTATTGGTAATGGAATAGTATCACCTAATGCATCGTAATAAACCATAAAAAATTGTGTAATACCCAGGTTAGAACCACCAGGTACTTCATTATTTACAACTCTATACAGCATCCGGTCTCTTGGGTTTGGTGTTTGCAATAACTCCGATGTTGGTCCCAGGTAATATCTTATCGAGTCGACGTCACCATCTGAATCCGTATCAGTTAAGAATTTTATACTTGTGAAATCGGCTGAGAGAATTGATTTAGTAGGATCCGGAATCTTATTCCATTTTTCACAAAAACCGA
The DNA here is from genome assembly GCA_965511205.1 of uncultured Ignavibacteriales bacterium. GTDB lineage: Bacteria > Bacteroidota > Ignavibacteria > Ignavibacteriales > Ignavibacteriaceae > JAZGGS01. The sequence continues at coordinate 1,924 of CBEPPX010000250.1, forward strand.
TTTTTCTAAAATCATTTTCTAATATCTGAGCAGTAGCAACCAGGTTTTGCTGTAAGGACAATTCACCACTGCCGCTATAAGTTTTTTCTGTAGCGGCTTCACTTAATCTCCAGGCGATGGTCATTAAAATACCACCTATTATTATCGAACCCATTATATCTAGTAGTGTACTAAATCCCATTTTATCTCCTATCTAAAATTCCAGTAACTAAAAACCTTTGATATTTTAATTGTGTCAATCATTGAGGGACTGCTAACAAAAACAGTCATCTTTTTATGCCAGGTTTTTGCCATAATTTTACCATCAATATTATCGGGTTCTACATAACATACTGAACACGAGTCCTTGAATACAACATAGCGGGTTGTGTCTATTATAGTAGTGTTACCTATGTTAATCATTGTAAATATTGTATCCAGCTTTACGTATTCGTTGTAGTCATCAAAATCATTAAAATTAGGATAAAATTCTCCACTACCTGGACCTAAGCCAGAAGGCGAAGTAAGCAGATTAACATCTGTAATTCCGTCTTCTGCAGTTACAGCATCAAAAGCTTTTTTGTTAGCTTCTTCAATTAACGATGTACCCAGCGACACTGCAAGTATTCCTAACTTTGAATCTCGCATTACAACATCGGAAGTAAGGATAGTATTGTTTACTCTTAATACTGTTAGCGACAGCAGCAACAGCGCCCCAATGCTAAAAAGAGATTGTCCCGTATTCATAATTCGTCAACCCAGAGTAATGTTTATAATTATTATTAAACTAAGATTTTTAAACAAAGCAAATTTCGTGCAAATATTTTACCTTATTTAATCTTTGATATTTTTTCATTTCTGAACGACTAAGAAAAGTTATCCTTTTTGGAGGTACAAATGGACGGTAAAAACAACCTGTGCGACGTCAATATCGTCGGTACGTAATCGAAAATTGTATGAAAAAAATATCACCCTGTAGTATTGGTAGTAAGAATGATTTATCACTTTTTCTCTATCTGTCTGGAAATAAAATTTCTTGAGTGAACCCATCAATTTTTAGTCCAATTTTTTTCGAAAAAGCAAAAATTCTAATAATTACCCCAGGCTAAACTGGATTTTTAATTATACCAGCAATGACGATGATTTATTCTCTGTACAAGGATAAAGTCATATTTTTTAATTGAAAAGAGACAAATTCGCACACGTAAAATGTTCCCTAAATGAAGTAGTAGGAATGTTCTACCTCTAAAATGGTCTGTAATCGTTGTTTTAAAGTGGTATTGTTTTTGTGATTTTTAAAATTAACAAGTTATCTCTATTAGAATTTAACTTAGCTGTTTTCAAAATTTTGTAATGAAAACTCCTGAAAGGGGATATAATCATGATAGTTGACGCCGAACGAATCAGACTACTTAGAACTAATGGATTATTTAAGGGTATATCGGGATCAGTTCTTAAACCTTACCTTAAACCAAAATATTTTTTCGAGGTAAAAGCGGGAGAAATTATTTACGTTTGTGGCGATGAAACATCGGAAATATTCTTAATTGTTGAAGGGGAAGTAAAAATTAAATTTTCCTGTAACGGTAACGGTAACGGTAACGGTAACGGTAACGGTGACGGTAACGGTAACGATAACGGTAATGTTGAACATAAATTTTTATCAGACTTTTTTGGAGAAGAGGAAATATTAAAAGGCAGCGAAAGGAATTCGTCTGCTGTTGCCAATACTGATTGTGTTTTGTTTAAGATGAATTCCGCAGAACTTAAGCAGCTCTCATCATCTGATAAAAAAATAGCTGATAATTTGAAGAGTAAGGATGAAGTTGAAAACGAAGTTAACAATGATATGAATCCAGCTGACTACATCTCACCAATGGATTCTAATGAAGAAC
>CBEPPX010000251.1:0-3781 GCA_965511205.1 uncultured Ignavibacteriales bacterium
GAAATCTTGTATTTGCCACCCGTGATACTTGATTTTACGCAGTCGGGGCTTTTTTTAAACCTCACCCTGTTTCCCTCTCCTTAGCAAGGAGAGGGACTAAGGAAGAGGTTATTTTTTATCTCATCAAAATCATCTTTTTAGTCTCAACAGAATCTCCTGCTTGAAGTCTATATAAATAAACTCCGCTTGATAGTTGGAATTTATTGGAACGACTATTAAACTAACATCTTAAGTTCTTACAGATTACTATTCTTTTTAATTAAGCTTCACTTTTTATTTCCAACTTTCCATTATTTCACCAAAACATTGCAAGCCGCTATAGATTACGCCGCCATAACCATGTCCCGGTTTTGTCCAGGCGCCGGAGAGGTAGAGATTTTTAATTGGGGTTGCATGTCCCAGCCTGTTTTGTCCGGAGTTTTCAACGGTTTGGTCAAAACCGTATACAGCTCCTTTGTAGTTGCTCGTATATCGGATGTTTGTTAGTGGAGTACCAATTTCCTTAACTTCAATTGCATCTCTTAGGCCTGGTAAAAGTGTGTTCTCTGTTTTGTCTATAAGAATATCTGCCATTCTATCTTTCTCTTTGCGGTATTCATCTTTATTATCTTTAAAGTAATCATCCCGGTATTTTTCCCAGTGATCAAATCCCTGCAATGTCATTATGTTAAGAGTATTTTTTCCTTCAGGTGAATATCCTTTGTAAATATTATCATAGAGTGTAATAGCATATCCTCCGTTTTCTACATCTGCTTTTTTCAATAACTCGTAATCTGCTTCAAAATCATAAGTGGAATTATAAAATATTTCTGTATCGGTTATTCCAATTTCTTTAATGAGATTTTTTTTAAGTCCAAGAAATATCTGAAAACTCGAAAGACTGACACTCAATTTTTCCAGCTTTGCCAGGTAGTCTTTAAGTACTTTATTATCATCCAGCATTTTATTAAATGTATCATACGTGTTTGCGTTTGATATTATAACTTTTGCAGTAAATTCTTTTCCATCTTCAGTAACTACTCCGTATGCTGCATCGTTTTTTGTTAGAATTTTTTCAACTCTGCTTTTAATAATTACTCTACCGCCGTGCCCATCAATATATTTTTCAAAGGCATCACTGATTTTTTGTGATTTACCTCTTGGATAGTATCCACCATTATGCAGATATCCGAAGGTTGGCATAGCATAATAGTAAGGCGAAAGACGTGAAGGAGGTAATCCGAAATAGACCCAAAGAGATGAAACAATAGCCTTAAGCTTTGGATTTTTTAATCTTGCATCCACAAGGTCTCCCCACGAACGATTGAAACTTTTAAATAAGAAAGGAAATTCAGCAGGAAAGGTGTTCATATTTATTTCACCACCAGCACTTGAAAACTTGCTTATATCTGTTGTTATTCCTTCCATATCCTCGAAAATACCTACTATTCCTATCTTTTCTTCAGGGAATAATTCAATTAAATGATTAATATATGTTTGAATATTTTTTTGAGGAACTCTGATATCATAGTCCGGAAAAATTACCCTGTATAGATTTGGGTGAGGTTCAAATTCAACTCCTTTTATTTCAGGAAAACCCGGTATAAGATTATGGATTCCATTTCTTTCTCCAACAGAAGTGGAATGAAGTGATGCATCAAATTCAAATCCACCCGGTCGTTCAAAGGTAGTAGCGTATCCACCAAGCTTATAATGCTGTTCAATAACTAACGGTTTAAAGCCCTGTCTTGCAAATGCTGCAGCACAGCTTAGTCCCCCTAATCCAGATCCTATAATTATTGCATCAAATTCGTTTTCTTTTAGTGTACTATTAAAAGCTTTAGGGAACGATCGCCAGTCAAACGCTAAAAATGCAAGTCCCCCAAAAAATTTCTTCAGAAAGTCTCTGCGTTCAAATTGATTAGTGCTCATTTTTGCCTCCTTTGATTTTCAGTTGTTAATGTGAGAATTCCAGGAGTTATTACTGCTGTATTTAAATTTGAAGAAATTAAACCAGATAAGCAACGAATACTAAATGATTAGCAAGTAAATGCGAGAAGAATTGTGCGGTGGTATTATTTCTAACTTGGGAATTATCAGATCTGTAACTGTTTCTCAGCCCGCTTTCAAAAAAATGTTGCCAATGGTCTTCTATCTTCTAACAACTGCCTTCTTAATTCTGTCTCCTTACATCCTACCAATTTGAAATCCCTCCCCTTTTGGGTAAATTTGCAATCAATTTTACTAACTATACACATTTAGATGAGATATCCACACGCAAAAATAGAGACCAAATGGCAAAAGTTTTGGGAAGAGAAAGGTATTCACAAAACCAATTTTGATGATGTTGATAAGAAGCTCTACGCACTTGTAATGTTCATTTATCCTTCCGGCGCAAAACTTCATTGTGGGCATTGGTACAACTATGGTCCTTACGATTCCTGGGTTCGTTACAAAAAATTAAAGGGCTTTAACGTTTTTGAACCGATGGGTTTTGATGCGTTTGGTCTTCCTGCAGAAAACTATGCAATTAAAACGGGAATTCATCCTCTGGATAGTACATTAAAAAATATAGATGATATACGTGAGCAGTTAAAAAAAATGGGATGTATGTATGATTGGGATTCTGAACTATTAACCTGCGATCCCGAATATTATAAATGGAACCAGTGGCTCTTCTTGCAGCTTTACAAAAAAGGATTGGCTTACAAGAAGAAAGCGCCGGTTAACTGGTGTCCTAAAGATCATACCGTGCTTGCAAACGAACAGGTTCATGACGGAAAGTGTGAAAGATGCGGAACTGATGTAATTCAGAAAAATCTCTCGCAATGGTTTTTTAAGATAACCGATTATGCAGAAGAATTGCTGCAGGGATTAAATAAGATCGACTGGCCTGAAAAAACAAAACTTATGCAGCGCAACTGGATTGGCAAAAGTGTTGGAGCAGATGTTACTTTTGATGTAGCTGGAAGTGATGATAAAATAAAAGTCTTTACCACAAGACCAGATACATTATTTGGTGCAACTTACATGGTTTTAGCGCCAGAGCATCCTCTTGTTAAAAAGCTTACAACTGAAGATCAAAAACAGCGGGTTAGCGATTATGTAGATACAGTAAAATCTCTAACGGAAATTGAACGAACATCAACCGTAAAAGAGAAAACCGGTGTGCCAATTGGTGCTTACGCTATAAATCCTGCACATAATAAAAAAATTCCAATCTGGATTGCAGATTACGTTCTGCAATCTTACGGAACGGGAGCTATTATGGCTGTTCCCGGGCAGGATGAAAGAGATTGGGAATTTGCGGAAAAGTTTGATCTTCCAATAATAAGAACAGTACAGCCGCCCAATGATTTTGAAGGAAAGGCTTTTTTAGGTGATGGTCCTGCTATCAATAGTGATTTTCTTAACGGGCTGAATGTAAAAGATGCAAAAGCTAAAATGATTAAATGGCTGGAGGAGAAAGAAATTGGTAAGGGAACTGTAAATTATAGATTGAGAGATTGGCTTATATCCCGTCAGCGTTATTGGGGAACTCCTATTCCAATTATTCATTGTGAAAATTGTGGAGAAGTACCTGTTGATGAAAATGATCTACCTGTAAAACTTCCTTATGATGTTGATTTTAAACCGGGAGGCGAATCACCCTTATCATCGCACAGCGATTTTATAAATGTGAAATGCGCGAAATGCGGAAGCGATGCTAAGCGTGATCCTGATACAATGGATACGTTTGTTGATTCATCCTGGTATTATCTTCGTTTCCTTAATCCAAATATTACCGAAGCCATTTTTGATA
>CBEPPX010000252.1:0-3768 GCA_965511205.1 uncultured Ignavibacteriales bacterium
AACAATTCTAAAGTATTTAGGGTTTGTTATTAGAGTGAATCAGAAAATGGGAGAAAATATTAATTCGATTAATCCTGAAGACTACAAAGATCTTCGTGAGTTAATAAATCAACTTATTGAAAAGAATATATTACCAGAAAAGTACAGTGATTTTCTTGACTCGCTAAGTGAATCGATACTAAAATTAGGGGATATTAACGCAAACCTTAAATTACTTACTGAGTCTTCCCTCGATGTTTTATTTAGAATTTCAGCCACCGGAAAAATCATCTATCTAAGCCCTTCCTGCGAAGAATTATTCGGATATAAGTTATCAGAAATTATTGGGAAATCGTTTGCAGATTTTCTTCCCCCGGGAAAGTTGTCTGAATACTTCAGATCAATGTCTCAACTTATCCGCGAAAAAAAAGAGATAGTGTTTACAGCAAATATAATTCATAAAAACGGCAGCCTGATCCCGGTGGAAATAACAGGGAGAGTTGTAGAGCTTCATGGTCACAAAATTGGACAAGGTTCAATACGCGATATAACCAAACGGGTTGCGGATGAAGAAAAACTTAGAGCTTCCGAAAGTACATTCAGAACTGTTTGGGAAAATTCCTACGATGGCATGAGACTTACCGATGAGAACGGGAATATTTATATGTGTAATGATGCTTACGCAAATATGATTAGTAAAACAAGGTACGAATTGGAGGGAAGACCACTATCGATTACTTACAACGAAGAATACGGCCCAAGAATACTTGGGAAATACATTAATAATTTTAAAAACGATGACATCGAAACAAAGTATGAAACAACAAGTTTTCTCTGGAACGGTGAGGTAAAAGTTTTCGAGATTACAAATTCATTCATTCACCGGGTTAACAATAAAAAATATTTACTTAGTATTTTTAGAGATATAACAACCAGGAAGAGGAATGAAAAATTAATTGAAAAGAAGGACAGGCTGCTTCAAGGTATAGCAGATGCTACACGGGCTCTGATTTCCTCAAAAGATCAGGAGCAAGGATTTAACCTTGCACTGCGTATTTTAGGCATTGCGGCAGATGTAGACAGGGTTTATATCTATCAGCATCAATTAGATCAATTAACTGATGAAAGATTTTTTAGTCTTATATATGAATGGGCATCTGAAGGAACTGAAACACAGATTAAGAATTCGGAATTTCAGAAAATTTCTTATTCAAGGTTTGCCTCTTTAGAGTTTTACGAAAACTTTTCTAAAGGAATATCTCTCCGCTATATTATTTCAAAACTGCCTGAACATCAACACGAGGTATTTGTTGATAAAAATATAAAGTCGATTATTCTAGTGCCAATAATGATTGATGAAATTTACTGGGGTTTTATAGGTTTTGATGAAATGGAAGAAGACAGAACCTGGAGCGATGATGAAGAATCAATCCTTATCACTATGGCTTCAACGCTTGGTGCAGTCCTCCGCCGTAACCTTTTCCGTGATGTACTTATTAGAAAAAATAAGGAACTCGATGCTGCTTTTAAGTCTGCAGAAAAGGCAACTAAAGCTAAAAGTGAATTCCTTGCGCTAATGAGCCATGAAATAAGAACCCCTATGAACGGCGTAATAGGAATGACAGGATTGCTGCTTGATACAGTCCTTGATCAGGTTCAAAAAGAGTATGTAAATACGATACGTTTAAGCGGTGAACAACTTTTAGTTATAATTAATGACATTCTCGATTTTTCCAAAATTGAATCGGAACGGCTTGAACTTGAAAATCAACCTTTCGATTTAAGAGATTGTATTGAAGATTCGCTCGATCTTCTATCTTCCAAAGCAATTGAGAAAAAAATAGAGTTAATTTATTCAATCGATAAGCGCTCACCGCTTGCCATTAACAGTGATATAACAAGACTGAGACAAATATTAACAAATCTTATAAGCAATGCTGTTAAATTTACAGACCAGGGCGAAATTTATATTGCTGTTACTTCTAAAAAATTGGATCTGAGAAAATATGAAATTCAATTCGCTGTAAAGGATACCGGTATTGGTATTCCTCAAGATAAGATGGATAGATTGTTTAAATCTTTCAGCCAGGTAGATTCTTCTGTATCCAGGAGCTACGGCGGTACGGGTTTGGGATTAGTTATAAGTAAAAGACTTGCAGAGCTTATGAATGGTAGTATGTGGGTGGAAAGCGAAACGGGTAGAGGTGCCACATTTTATTTTAATATTGTTGCGGAAGCAATTTCCTCCGATCCGAAATTTTATTTATACGAATCACTTCCTATTTTCTCAGGCAAAAAAATTGTAGTGGCTATGGAAAATAGAACTTGCTTAGATGTGATATGTAATCAATTAGCGGATTGGGGCATGGAAACCGTTGCTTTTAATAAATCGATTGAACTTAGAGAATACATAGAAACCAGTTCGAACTATGATGGAATCATTATCGATTTTAATTCTGATGATCCTGATTCGGGAAAACTTATTAATCATCTTAGCAAGCTTGCTGCAAAAATTTCCGTCCCTATAATAATTACCTTACCAATTGGTACAACACGAGATTTACTTCCGGACATCGATGATGAGTTCATATCAATTTATCCCAAACCAATTAGGAGACAGCACTTACATAAAACACTAAGAACACAGTTTAACAAGTTGAGCGTTAGTGTTGAACAGAAAGAAATTGTGACGGAAACTGTTAAAATTTCAGGTAAAGATAAAGAATCATTAAAAATATTATTAGTTGAAGATAACCCCGTTAACCAGAAAGTAGCTTTGCGATTAATCGAAAAAATAGGTTACCGAACTGATCTGGCTTCAAACGGCATAGAAGCGATCGAGGCAGTACAGTCTAATGATTACGATGTTGTTTTTATGGATCTGCTTATGCCCGAAATGGATGGATTGGAAGCCTCTAAACAAATTAAGGAGTTAACTACAAATAAGAGCAGACCAAAGATAATAGCGATGACTGCAAACTCAATGCTGGGCGATAGGGAACTGTGCATGGATGCCGGGATGGATGATTATATTAGTAAACCTATTCGTATTGATGAACTGGAAACCGCGCTGGATAAATGGCTGGTTGTTGTAGAGGGAGAAAGAAAAAAGCATCTTGCAGATTTTAAAGACAATAAAATTGAAACTGAAATCCTTAAAGAAAATGATATTGCTTTTCTCAATGATATTCAAAACCAGGAAGACCTGGAATTTTTTATCGATCTGATCGATATTTATTTAAAAGATCTCCCGGTTATTATTGATGAAATAACAGTAGCTGTTGAAAATGATAACTTCGAAAAATTAAAGTTTTATACTCATAAATTAAAGGGAAGTACTTTAACTCTTGGAATTGAATCTATATCAGAGTATTGTTACGAACTTGAAAAAGCTTCCGATGAAGAACTGATTGACGAGCGCATTATTTCGCAAACGCGTGTATTAAGAAGCTATATAAGAAAGATTATTTCGGAGCTGAAACTTTTAAAAGAAAAATATCTCAACTATAAATTTTGATAATTTAATAACATTATAACCCCGGCAATCATTATCCCTGATGAAAAATCAGCAAACTAAGCAAAGAGCTCCCCTTAACCGCACACTATTTTTAAATAAGAAGGAATTTGCATCACTTAAGAAAAAATCAATAAAATTGAATGAAAATTTAACTTTACCAAAAATTGAAAATAAAATAATCAACCAGAATATTTTAGAAGCTCTTGAATATTTGCCTGGCAAATCTGTTGACCTGCTTTTTATCGATCCGCCTTATAATATTTCAAAAAAGT
>CBEPPX010000253.1:0-3752 GCA_965511205.1 uncultured Ignavibacteriales bacterium
TCGGAATCAACAATTCATATTTGATGTAATTATTTGTTTCTATTTCTTAGTAGTTTTAAATATAGAAATAAATTTTTCTGGATTTTCTTTTTAGGGATCAACTGGATTGCTTCAAACTGGCGAGAGAGAGAGATGCTGGCATTCATTTATACAAATATTTTATTAACAGATTATAATAAAAATACCATCCTAATTGAACACAGATTATTATATTCATTAACGGTGTTATTGTAAAAAATCCTTTTTAATAGGAAATAAGATGATTAGTAAGAAAACAACCCAATTAAAAAATATGTTGCAAAGTCCCGAATTAGAGTTTCTAATGGAGGCTCACAACGGCTTATCAGCTAAGATTGTAGAGGAAGCGGGATTCAAGGGTATATGGGCGAGCGGTTTATCAATGAGCGCATCAATTGGTGTGCGCGATAATAATGAAGCAAGCTGGACACAAATTCTTGAAATTGTTGAATTTATGAGCGATGCTACAACAATTCCAATTTTAATTGATGGCGATACAGGATATGGAAATTTTAATAATATGCGGCGCCTTGTAAAAAAACTTGAACAACGCAACATAGCAGGAGTTTGTATTGAGGATAAATTGTTCCCCAAAACAAACAGCTTTATTCGTGGCGATCAACAACCGCTTGCAGATATAGAGGAGTTTAGCGGCAAAATACAAGCTGGAAAAGACAGCCAATCCGATGATGACTTTTGCATTATTGCCCGTGTCGAAGCTTTTATTGCTGGTTGGGGTTTGCAAGCAGCATTGGAACGTGCAAATGCTTATTACGAAGCTGGAGCAGACGCAGTTCTTATTCACAGTAAACGATCGAAACCAGATGAAATTATTGCATTTATGAAAGAGTGGGAAAACCGGTGTCCCGTTGTTATTGTGCCCACAAAATATTATTCAACCCCCACTCAAGTATTTAGAGATCTAAAGATCAGCAATGTTATTTGGGCAAATCATCTTATGAGATCTGCCTTGAGTGTAATGCAAAAAACCGCAGCCAAAATTTATGAAACAGAATCCATTATAGAAGTTGAAGATACTATCGCACCAATTGTTGAAGTTTTCAGATTGCAAAATGACAGTGAATTACAGGAAGCTGAGAAACTTTATTTAAAAACTTCTGAAACTAAAGAGATTCAAGCAATTATATTGGCGGCATCCCGTGGGGTAGAACTTGGCGAACTTACTGAGAACATACCTAAAGCGATGTTAAAGATAAACGATAAACCGCTGATTGAAAAAATGCTGAATTTGTTTTACGAGCGCGGTATAAAAAATATTTCAATAATCCGGGGTTATAAAAAAGAGACTCTCAACTTTCCAAACATTACTTACTATGATAACGATAACTACGCTTCAACAGATGAATTGGAATCACTCAATTTAGCGAAAGATAAAATTAAGGGAAATTGTATTATCTCTTATGGTGATATTCTCTATAGGAAACATGTACTAAGTGATTTAATGGATGAAGATGGAGATATAGTAATAGTGGCTGATACAAATGCCCAAAGAAGGCAATATATAACCCGGAGCGATTTCGTTACTTGTTCAAGACCTTATACAAAAGAATATGATGAATTGCCTGTTTTTCTTGAGTCAATTGAATTCAAAGAATTATTACCCGGAGAAAATATTGATGGCGAATGGATTGGAGTATTGAAATCAAACAAAATTGGTTCAGAAGCAATTGCTGCATCACTAAACGAGTTATCGGGCAAACCAGGTTTTAAAAAAATGAAGATGACAAATCTCTTATCTGATTTAATTGCCAAAGAAATTAAAATTAAAGTCATCTATATCAATGGTCATTGGTTGGATATTGATAATTTAAAAGATCTCCCATTAAGCTCAAAGTATTAACATAAGTTTAATTATTTAAGATAGTTTATGATAAAGGCAAGTGAATTTTTAAATCAGTGTTTAGAACGAGAATTTAATTTTTTTACAGGGACACCCTGCTCATATTTGAAGCCGCTTATAAATTACACTATTGATCACAAGGAATTTAATTTTATCGATGCTACAAATGAAGGGGATGCTGTTGCCATAGCTAGCGGAGTTACTATTGCAGGAGGACGGAGTGTTGTGATGTTTCAAAACTCCGGTTTGGGTAATGCTGTTAATCCATTAACCTCTTTAGCATATATTTTTCGTGTACCGCTTCTACTTATTGTTACTCATCGTGGTGAACCGGGTGGAGAAAAAGATGAACCGCAACATGAATTAATGGGTACCATTACCACAAAAATGCTTGAAACTATGCAAATTAATTGGGCACATTTTCCAAATCAACCTGATGAAATTGAAAAGGTGTTAAATACGGCAGATGACTATTTAAAACGAGAGAGTAAGCCCTTTGCTTTAGTAATGAGCAAAAAAGATGTAGAAGGTTATACGCTTCAATCATCAAAAGAGAAACACACATTTCATTCTGAATTTAAACAAGAGGAACATTTTGCGGTTCCATACAATCAAAGACATACACGCAGCGAAGCGCTTAAAATCGTTAATAAAGTTACGGTTAAAGGTGCTGCCATAATTGCAACAACTGGTTACACAGGTCGCGAATTGTATGAAATTGAGGATCGGGAAAACCAGTTATATATGGTTGGTTCCATGGGCTGTGCGTTGCCACTTGGATTTGGTATGGCCATCACTAAACCTAAACTAAAATTATATGTTGTAGATGGAGATGGTGCATTATTAATGCGAACAGGCACAATGGCAACCGTTGGTGCTTATCAACCCGAAAATTTAATACACATTTTGCTTGATAATGAAGTACATGAATCGACGGGCGGTCAAGGCACTGTTTCGGGTGGAGTATCGTTTTCAACAATCGCCAGGGGATTTGGATATAGGCACACATTTTCAAGTGATAAATTGAAAGAGTTTGAAGATCTATTAAGCTCAGCTTCTTCTCAAGATGGCCCAACATTTATTCATTTCAAAATTAAAAAAGGTACTCCTGGAAACCTTGGAAGACCTGTTATTACGCCAATACAGGTTAAGGAAAGATTGATTCAGTATCTTAATAAATATTAATAAAAGTACTAACATTATGAATCATGTACGGCAAGCTGTGATTTTGGCTGCAGGTATGGGCTCACGCCTTAAAGGAACCATTGAGGAAAAACCTAAAGGGTTTTTGCAGTTCGGTAATAAGCCAATCGTTGAAGAATCCATTGCCAAGCTAATTGGTATTGGTATTACAAAGATTGTTATTGTAACCGGATACTATTCTGAATATTACGATAAGCTGAAAGAGAAATATCCGTTTGTTGTTACTATAAAAAACCAGGACTTTAATAAAACCGGAAGCATGTATTCTCTTTTTACTGCGAAAGAACTCATCGAAAATGACTTCTTACTTTTAGAATCAGATTTAATTTATGAGAATAAAGCCTTGCAGGCAACACAAAACTCCGCATTCAGTAATTGCATTCTATTATCAGGCAGTACAAACTCTGGCGATGAGGTTTATGTTGGAATCCATGAGGACAAAATTGTTAACTTATCAAAGAATCTTGGTGCGATAAAGAAGTTTGGTGGAGAATTGGTTGGCATCTCAAAAATATCTTACGATTTGTATCAAAAAATGGTTGAACTTTCAGAAAAAAAATTTAGCAAGAATCAACAATATCAATACGAAGATTGTTTAACGGATCTCAGCAGTCTTAAAGAAATCAACTATGAGCTTGTTGAAGATTTGGCATGGATAGAAATTGATGAT
>CBEPPX010000254.1:0-3751 GCA_965511205.1 uncultured Ignavibacteriales bacterium
CACTTTTTAAAACTTGTTGACTTATATGTTATAAAGATTATATTTGTTATAAAAAAAAATAAAAAGGAGTAAAAATTTTATCGATTGCGTTTAACTCACGGTTAAATGTTGCTTTAACCTTCAATGTAAAACCAGAAAGTCAAACTTTCTCCCAAGACTTACCCCCAATCCAAGATATATCAGCAAGTGAATTACTACTCACTTCTGATACTTTTGCTGAGTGGGATACATGGGAAACTATAAACGCTTTGAAGGAAGCAATAGCATGTTTTCACGATGTAACTATGATTGAAGCTGATGAATCTGCTTATGCAAAGTTTAAAGACTTAAAGCCGGATATCGTGTTCAATATTGCGGAAGGATTAAATGGAGTAAACCGTGAATCTCAAATACCTGCTATGTTAGATATGCTTCAAATACCTTATACAGGTTCCGATGCATTGACTTTAGGAATTTGTCTTGATAAAGCACGCACGAAGGAAATTCTTTCTTACCATAATATTCCAAATGCGAAATTTATGGTGGCTGATAAGCCGGAGGGAATTCCAACAAACAATTTTTCTTATCCAGTTATTGTAAAACCGGTATCCGAAGGTTCAAGCAAAGGAATTTTTTCTTCATCATTTGTAAAAAGCCACCGCGATTTAAATGATGAAGCCATAAAAGTGATTAATCAATATAACCAACCCGCACTTATTGAGGAGTTTTTGCCGGGAAGAGAATTTACTGTTGCAATCCTGGGTAATGGCAGGAATGCAAGAGCATTGCCTATCATTGAAATAAATTATGAAAAATTTCCTGCTGATGTTGTTCCTCTCTATTCATACGAAGCAAAATGGATTCTTGATACAAAAGAGAGCGACTTTGATGTTTTTGAATGCCCTGCCAAACTTGATGCTAAGCTTGCAGATAAAATTAAAAATACTGCATTAAAAGCATATAAAGTTTTGAATTGTAAAGACTGGAGCCGTGTGGATTTGCGATTAGATAAAAACAACATTCCGAATGTTATTGAAATAAATCCTCTTCCGGGTATTATGCCGGATCCAACTGAAAATTCAAGCTTCCCTAAAGCAGCAAGAGCTGCGGGAATGGATTATAACCAGATGATACTGAGTGTTTTGTTTGCCGCAGCCGAAAGGTACAACCTGGTATGAAAACCGAAGCGAAAATATTGATTTGCTATAACGCCCCGGTAAGCATTTTCCCGGTTTATAATGGTAAGCCCGTTACTGATGAACCTAAGGAAACAGATCTTTCTGAAAAAAATTTCTTAAGGGAATTAAATGTTATTAAAAGATCATTAGCTGAATTTTACACAGAAGTTGAAACTCTTGCAATTTACCGCGATGTTCAAAAATCCATAAATAATATTAATAAGTTTAACCCGGATGTAATATATAATTTTGTTGAATCTGTTGAAGGAATTGCTTCGTACGAATGGTGTATCGCTGGATTATTTGAACTTCTTGGGTTTGAATATACTGGTTGTAACCCTGCATCTCTTGGTAATTGTTTAAATAAAGCCAGGGCAAAAAATATTCTAAACTCGAGGGGAATAAAAACTCCGCAGCATATAACATTAAAACCAAATGCAAGATTTACTAAAAAAGATATTACAATTAATTATCCTGCAATAATTAAACTTTTAACTGAAGATGCAAGTATTGGAATTTCGGAGTATTCTGTTGTTAGTAATTACACAGAATTACGAAAACAATTTAAATTCTTAACAGATACATATAAACAGGAATTAATTATAGAGGATTATATTAAGGGAAGAGAACTAAATGTTGCGGTGCTGGGTAATAATGTTCTGCCTGTATCCGAAATTAATTTTAAAGGTTTGCCGAAAGAATTGCCATCAATTGTTACTTATGATGGTAAGTGGATTGAGAATAGTGTTTATTATAAACATACAAAACCAATCTGTCCTGCAGTGCTTAATGAAAAAATTAAAAATAAAATAAACAGCATTGCTCTTAATGCCTTCGAAGCACTTAATTGCAGAGATTATGCACGCGTTGATATAAGACTCGATAAAAAAAATGTTCCATACGTTATTGAAGTGAACCCGAACCCGGATATATCAACCGATTCAGGTTTTGTTAGAGCTGCAGATGCAGCTGGGATTTCACACAAAGAGTTGCTTAACACAATTGCAAATTTTGCTTTATCAAGAAAGAAAGTAAATGATACGCAGGTTAAAGCCGGCTGATACTAAAATAATTGAAGGTATTTTAAATAAAGTACCTCTCTTTAAAAAAGAAGATATAAAAGTTGCAATGGAATTAGTTAATATAACTGCTTCTAATCCGTCGCAAACAGATTATAATATTTTTATTTATGAAAATGATGGTACGGTTCTTGGTTATCATTGTACCGGCAAAAGACCGTTAACTGATGCAGTATACGATCTTTACTGGATTGTGACTGATCCAGATCATGGGAAAAAAGGGATTGGTAAGAGTTTATTGGAACATGCAGAAGATTTTGTAACACAAAACAACGGTAGGTGGATGTTGATCGAAACATCATCAAAAGAAAGTTATAGCACAACAAGAAATTTTTACATGCGAAATAATTACACGATTATTTCACAAATAAATGATTTTTATTCCAAAGGTGAAAGTTTATTAATCTTTGGAAAATATTTTGACAATAAGAACAACTAAGGATCCATCATGGAACTATGGCAAAAAATGGTGAGGGAGAGTGTTCATACAGTTGACCACCTGGTTGATAAATTCAACATCGATAGGAAAACTGCTGAAGATCTGGATGAATTTTTCCAGGCCCGCATTAATCCATACTACCTTGGTTTAATCCGTTACCCCGGCGATCCGATTTGGCTTCAGTGTGTTCCGGATAAACAGGAATTAAAAGATTTTGATGCTGACGAAGATCCATTGAACGAAGAAGGAATGAGCCCTGTACCAAATATTACTCATCGTTATCCTGATCGTGCGTTATTTCTTGTAACAAGCCAGTGCGGAATTTACTGCCGTTTCTGTACAAGAAAAAGAAAAGTTGGCGATTACGGAAAAATTTCTATGAAGGGATTGGAAAGTGCATTCAAATACCTTGAAGAACATAGCGAAATAAGGGATGTAATTCTTTCCGGCGGAGATCCCTTGATGCTCACTGATGCAATGCTGGAAAAAATTCTTAAACGATTAAGAGAAATTCCTCATATTGAAATTATACGATTAGGAACCAGGATGCCTGTGGTTCTTCCGCACAGAATTACCCAGAAACTTTGCAACATGATTAAGAAATATCACCCAATTTACGTAAACACACACTTTAACCATCCCTGGGAGATAACAGAAGAAAGCAGCAAAGCATGCGAATTGCTTGCGGATAACGGAGTGCCTGTTGGAAACCAGATGGTTATTATGAAAAATGTTAACGATAAACCGGAAACTGTAAAAGAGTTAGTGCAAAAGTTATTAAAGATAAGAGTGCGACCCTACTATATGTACATGGCAGATGAAACAAAAGGTGCAAACCACTTCCGAACTTCAGTTGAAACCGGTTTAAAAATTATTGAAGCGCTGCGCGGACATACAAGCGGGCTTGCAGTTCCGCAATTTGTAATTGATGCCCCGGGCGGCGGCGGTAAAATACCACTACTTCCTAATTATGTTCTCCATAAGGATGAAGAACAAGTTATTCTGCGTAACTTTAATAACAAAGTATATTCTTATAAAAATTATGCTGATAAGAATAATCCTGATGGTTTTACTAC
>CBEPPX010000255.1:0-3719 GCA_965511205.1 uncultured Ignavibacteriales bacterium
TAGAAAAACTTTGGGGAGACGCACCCACCGATAAAGTACAGGATACAATTTCCGAGCAATCATCCAAAGTTGAATAGTTACAACAGAAGTTTATTCACACTTCTATAAATATCTTTCTATCTTCCAATCATCTAAAATTATATATTTGTATTCGAATTAATCGTACAGGAATGAAAACTTGAAACTCTATCTAAATAAACTTTTTATTGAAGCTGCTAAAAAATTACCCTATCTAAAAGATGTAAATATCACTTTCGATATTCCAAAAGTTGAAATTCATGGCGATCTTTCCTGCAATGCAGCAATGCTACTAACAAAGAAGTTAGAGAAGAATCCAAAGCAAATCGCTGAAGAGATAATTTCAAATCTTATTACAGATGAAAAAATAATTGAGAGGGTTGAAATAGCCGGACCCGGTTTTATAAACTTCTTCTTTTCAGCAGAATATGTTGTACAGATAGTAAACAGAATTCTGGAAAAGGAAGTTAAATTTGGAAGTTCAGAAAAATTCCATGGAAAAAAAGCAAACGTAGAGTTTGTCTCGGCTAATCCAACCGGACCTTTAACTGTTGGACACGGCAGGGGAGCGGTGATTGGTGATACAGTTGCGAACCTGCTGGAATGGATTGGTTACGATGTTGAAAGAGAATATTATTTTAATGATGCCGGAAGACAGATGAGAGTGTTGGGGGATTCCGTAAAACTGCGTTATCTTGAACTTCTGGGCGAGAAGATCGATTTCCCGGAAGATTATTACCAGGGAGAATATATAATTGAAGCTGCAAAAATTTTATTTGATGAGAAAAGTGATAGTCTTAAAGATGAACCCGCTGAGGGAGTATTTAAAGATCATGCAGAAGCAATAATTTTTAACGATATAAAAGAAAGTCTTAAAAAGCTTAAAATTCATTTTAAAACTTACTTTAATGAAAAATCACTTTATGATAATGGAAGAATTGATAAACTTTTATCTGAATTTGAAAAGAAAAATTTATCTTATGAAAAAGAAGGAGCTAAATGGCTTAAATTTTCTGAGTTGGGTATTGATCAGGATAAAGTGATCGTAAAATCCACTGGCGAACCCACCTACCGTCTGCCGGATATAGCTTATCACATTAATAAATTTGAAAGAGAGTATGATCTTATTGTGGATGTGTTCGGTTCAGATCATACCGCAACTTATCCTGATGTACTTGCAGGTTTGAAAGCATTGGGCTATGATATTGAAAAAATGAAGGTTTTAATCCACCAGTTTGTTACAATCATTGAAGGGGGAGAGGTAGTAAAAATGTCTACCAGGAAAGCAAATTACATTACGCTGGATGAGCTGGTTGATGAAGTTGGAGGTGATGTAGTACGGTATTTCTTCAATATGAGGGGCATTTCTTCTCATATGAATTTTGACCTTGCTCTTGCAAAAAAACAATCTGATGAAAACCCGGTTTTCTACCTTCAGTATGCACATGCCCGGATTTGTTCTATCTTGAAAAATGTTAAAGAAGAAAAACTTGAAGCATCAGGTAAAAACCTACAACTCCTTGCAACGGTTGAAGAACAGCAGTTAATAAAAAAACTTCACCAGTTCGAAGATGAAGTACTTTACAGTGCTCTAAACTATGAGCCAAACACAATATGCACTTACCTGGAAACTCTGGCGGCAGCGTTTCATAAATTTTATACATTTTGCAGAATTCTTGGAAGTGAAAAGGATCTGGCGGAAGCTAGGCTTGCATTGGCAGTTGCAACTAAAAATGTTCTTAGAAATGGCTTAGCAATTCTTGGAGTAGATGCACCGGAAAAAATGTAGCTTGTCTTACTCTGCAATTGCTGTTGAGCATGCATAAACTAATTTTGCCCCGTTATCCTTTAAAATTTTACCGCACTCTTTTACTGTTGCTCCCGTTGTTATAATATCATCGACAAGCAATATGTTTTTTCCTGTAATTGCTTTCTTATGTTTCACTTTAAAAGCTCTTGCAATATTTTGCTTGCGTTCTTTTAATGGCATTGTAGTCTGAGATTGTGTATAACGCACCCGGCGGATTACATTGTTTTGCATCCGTATTCCTAATCGTTTGCTAATTCCTTTTGCAATGTATTCGGATTGATTATATCCTCGTTCTGCTTTTTTAAGATGATGCAGAGGAACCGGTATTATTAAATCGATTTTCCAGGAATTTATTTTATCTTCTAATGAGTCGGCTAGTAATTTTCCTAAAAAAACTCCTGCAAGAAATTTTTTATTATACTTAATTGAATGAATTACATCCTGTAATGTTTTGTCCTTTTCGAAAATATATAGTGCAGAAAAGTCTTCAATTAGTCTATCATTTTTAAATTTCCTGTTATATTCAGTTTCAATTAATTTAGTTTCGACTTTTAAAATTGAATTGAGGCAGCTTGGGCATACTAGATTCTCATTATAAGCAAGTTTTTTACCGCAGCCGGTACAATGGCGCGGCAGGAAAAAATCGAAGAATTGGTTGATGTTGTTTTTCATTATTCTTTTTAAGAGATGAAAAAACGATTATGATAATTAAAGCATTCCCGTTCTTTTCCGTAAAAACCACTCAAGTGAAAAAAGTAATATAGCAATTACAAGCAGCCATTCATCCGACCAAAGTGTTACATCCGAGGTTACTATTTTTTCTTTGGAAGTGGTTTTGGTTATCTCAGCAAGCCGGTTAAAAAGCTCTTCATATTTTTCCGGGGTGTAATAATCGCCGCCTGTTTCACTGGCTAACAATTTTAAAAGTCCATAATTCATCACCGGGTTAATCAGTTCAATCTCTATCTCACCAATATTAAAAATCCCATTATCTTTCCCGAGGAGCATCCCTTTGCGGAAAATTTCTGCATGAAAAACAAAATCACCTGTTTCGTTAAGCAAAAGAGTACCTTCATATAAACCTTTGCCTGCATTCAGCATATCAACTTCATAATTATTTTGGGAAGAAGTTATGTTCACTTTTATATCTGCCTCATCTACAGGGTTTAAGGATTCATCTGAAACCCTTGCTAAAAATTCTATCTTTTCACCAGGTGAGTAATTCCTTTTTGATGTTTTAACTGAAATTCTATCCTGTTCTTCCTTCGTGTTAAGCCATTTTACGCAATTCAATATAAAGCTATCAAACAAGTTTAAATTTTTTCTTGCTGTTTGCAGTTTCCATTTCCAAATATCTCCGGCTAAAACAGCAACCGATCTTTTACCGTTAAAATTCCATGTAACTATCAAAGGAATATCAATTACATTATTATTTACTTTAATTGTTGAAAGTATTTTACTCCCCGGTTTTGAGATAAAGTTAATTGAAAGCTGTAATACCGGCGGGAGATTATTCCAGTTAGTTGCCGCTTCGGTTCGTTCATGTTTTAACAGTGGATTATTTATTTCAGCCAAAAGAATATCCGGCTGTACTTCCCGGTAACTTCTTAATGGCTGGTTGAATGAAAATGAGAGTTCTGATTGCATCTGCGCTATTTTTTCAATGTTGGTTTGAGGTGAAAATGAGATGAAGTAAGGCATCTTTTTTTCAGAAATATTTTTTTGTACAATATTTATAAGTTCATCCGTTGTATTTTCTCCCGGAAAGCCAACCAGGAAAAGTAGATCAGCGCTATCAACCAGGCTGTAATTAATATCCTCAACAAACTTATCAGAAGAAATTTGAGTTAAAGAATTTACGGTAAGATTTTCATCACTTTTAAGTGCGTTT
>CBEPPX010000256.1:0-3719 GCA_965511205.1 uncultured Ignavibacteriales bacterium
AAACTCCCCCGAGCATTCTCTTATGCTTGGTCCATCGAAAGTTATCAATAAAGAATTTCCTAATATTTTTTGTAAAAATATTGACCTAAGTTTCCAAGAGAAAGAAAGCGAACACTCCATTCAGATTATTACAGAACTTAATGAGGAAGAAGATAGCGAGATTGTTGCTTACAGAGGTAAATACAGATGGATACAAACGTTTGAAAACATTAAATTGAAAGATTCAAATAAGATAGCAACAAATTTAATTAAGAAAAGTAATACCATTTTAATTACCGGAGGCACTGGCGGAATCGGTTTAGAAATTGCATATAATTTCTCGCAAATGGCTAAGTGTCATCTGATTCTAACTAAAAAATCTGCTTTTCCTGGCAAGAATGAATGGAAAAACTGGCTTAATGAAAACGGGGAAGACAGAAAAACATCTTATATCATTAAAAAGATTAATGAAATTGAAGCATCAGGATCAACAGTTGAAATTGTAGTATCAGATGTGGAAGATAAAAAAGCCCTCGGGGATATGATTGGAAATCTGAAAGAAAAATATGGAAGGATAGATGTTGTAATTCATGCTGCCGGAATAATTGATGATAATTTATTGGTAAATAAAAACATTGCAGCAATAGGCAGAGTTCTTTCACCAAAAGTTTTTGGCACAATAAATCTCTATCAAGCAATGAAGGATTTCGAGCCCGGACTTTTCATCCTCTTTTCTTCAGTTAATTCTTTAATCGCTCCAGCCGGTCAATTTGATTACAGTGCGGCGAACAATTATCTGGATGCTTTTGCAAACCATTTCAATTCACTAAATCAAACAAAATTTATTTCTATCAACTGGCCCGGGTGGAAAGAAGTAGGGATTTTAGCAGATCTTAATTCAAAACCGGGTACCAATTCCTGGAAAGAAGAGACTATAGAAAAATCTATTACTAATTCTGAAGGTATTAAAGCATTCAATCTTATCCTCAATGAAAGTTTTTCACAGGTAATTATATCTCCTGGAGGCGAAGCAGATCTTAGCCAAAGTTCCAAAGAATTATTTAATGCAGTTTCAAACTCTTCTTCTGAAGTTGACACAGAAACACAATCGAATCTCGAGGGTCTGACGGACTCAGAAAAACCATTGGCATTAATATGGATGAACGCCCTTGGTGTGGAGCATTTATCAAAAAAAGATAATTTCTTTCAACTAGGTGGTAATTCGCTTCTTTCAATCCAGGTTATATCCAGGATTCAGGAAGTATTTGACGTAACTTTATCTATTGGAGATATATTTAAATTTCCAACTCTTGGAAAATTAGCATCTAAAATAGAAAATGAAATTTTTTCGGAAGTTGAGAAATTAGACTCCAGTTCAGATAACTAGTCAGCAGTTTCAATTAACCAGATAAATTAAAACGAACAAAAGAATTATAAATTGTAAAAATGGAAAAGAAGACTACACTCTCTCCCAAAAAACAAGCTTTATTAGAACAGAGACTAAAAGGTGCCTTAAATAAGCAAGCAGACTTGAAGATAATGCCAGCAAGGATTAAAAGTGAACCAGTTGTTTTATCCTATGCACAGCAGCACCTCTGGATTGTAGATCAGATGCAGCCAGGTAATCCTGCTTACAATGTACCCGTTGTATTCAAAATAAAAGGTGAGTTAGATATTCAATGTTTAGAAAAATCATTTAATGAAGTTATCAAACGGCACGAAGTTTTAAGGACTAGTTTTACAACTAAAGATAATCAGCCCTACCAGGTTATTCATCCGGAATTACAAATAAAAATTGACCAGGTTGATTTGGCAGGCTTTTCATCCGAAGTGAAGGAAATTAAATACCAAAGTGATATTTCATCCGAGATTATTAAGTCATTTAAACTTTCCCAACTTCCTTTAATAAGGGTAACACTCTATAAACTTGATCAGCGTGATTGTAAACTCCTATTGAATGTACATCATATCGTAGCCGATGGCTGGTCGGTTGGTTTAATATTCAAAGAAGTTGAAGCAATTTACGAAGGAAATTATTCTGATCTTCCCGAATTGCCAATGCAATATGCAGATTATTCAATTCTGAATAAAAAACGATTGGAAGAAAATAATTACGAAAAACAAATTTCTTATTGGGAGAAAATACTAAGTGGAGAATTACCGGTTCTGGAATTACCATTAGATAAACCAAGACCTGCAGTACAGACTTTTGTTGGATCAAACAGGTTCTTCTCAATTAATAGATCTTTAGCCGATAAGCTTAAGGCCTTTGGCCTTCAGCAAGGCACAACATTTTTTAGAATAGTCCTAGCTGTATACCAGGTTTTGCTGTATAGATATTCCGGTCAGGATGATATAATTGTAGGTGTACCTGTTTCAACACGCACAAGAATGGAGTATGAAAAGTTAGTCGGTTATTTCTTAAATATGACTGCCATCAGAATTAATCTTTCAGATGATCCTACTTTCATGGAGTTATTGGAGAGAGTAAAAGAGGTAACTTTAGAATCTTTTTCTAATCAAGAAGTACCCTTTGAAAGAGTAGTAGAAAGTTTGAAGTTTAAGAGAGACTTGAGTAGAAATCCAATTTTTCAAACAACGTTGGAAGTATCCCGGGGTTCTTCTTATATGTTAAAAGATCTTCAGATTGAACAAACGAATATAGATACCAGGTTTTCCCAGGTTGATTTAGCTGTTCATTTAAAGGAAAATGATGAAGGATTCTCGGGACGTTTTGAGTTTAATACTGATCTTTTTAATGAAGCAACAATAGAAAGATATGTTAGTCATTTTATTAATTTATTAACAAGTATAGCGGAAAATCCGGATCAAAATATTTCAAGTATCCCGATACTATCAACGGAGGAGAAAGAGGAGTTATTAAAGAAAGGTGATCAGAAGACTTATTATAAACCGGAGAAAGTTATACATAAACTTTTTGAAGAGGCTGTGGAAAAGTCGCCGGATTCCACGGCAATATCTCTTAATGGAGAAACCCTGACATATTCTAATTTAAATGAGCGGGCAAACGAATTAGCGCATCATCTTATTTTTTTAGGTGTTAAAGAAGATAGCCTTGTTGGAATATGTATGGAGAGGTCTTTTGATTTAATAGTTGGTATTTTAGCTATATTAAAAGCTGGAGGGGGATACCTTCCAATTGATTTAAGCTATCCACAAGATAGAACAACATTTATGTTGCAGGATGCCGGAGTAGAAATTCTTTTAACACAAAGTAAATTATCCGGTTCACTTAAAATTAAAAATGTAAACTTAATATTGATTGATAGTTATAAACCTGAAAAATCTGTTGTATCTAACCCTGTCATTAACGTAAATCCTGAAAGCCTGGCTTATGTTATTTATACTTCAGGATCTACAGGTAAACCTAAAGGTGTAATGGTAACACATTACAATGTTGTACGTCTTTTCCAGGGGACTGATCAATGGTTTAAATTTAATGAGCGTGATGTCTGGACTCTATTTCATTCTTATGCATTCGATTTTTCTGTATGGGAAATTTGGGGAGCTCTATTTTACGGCGGCAAACTGGTTATTATACCGCAACTAATAAGTAGAGATCCTGAATCTTTTTATAATTTGTTATTAAAAGAAAAAGTAACCGTATTAAATCAAACACCTTCTGCATTTCGGGGCTTTTACCCACCATATCATGGAAGGTGTATCGGTCGCTGATGACCTGATCCAACTGGTGTTCCAGGGTCAGGTCATGAGATGTG
>CBEPPX010000257.1:0-3694 GCA_965511205.1 uncultured Ignavibacteriales bacterium
GTTTCCTGGATAATACACACGTTTTTTCTTAACTCTTCTATTGGTACGGTGTGAATAATATTATTTTTACAACTTTGAAAAGAGAACTGTTTATCAAATTCTCTTATAACCTTTCCGGATTTCTGTTCGACTATATGAAGTTTTAAAAGACCACGTATTGTTTTCGTTTTACTGTGATTATTAAAATTAATATTCACAATAGAATCTTCTTTAATAATAGTAAGAATTTGATCTGAGTAAACATCCTTGACAAAAAAATATGATAGCTTAGGTGCTATATCTGAATCAATAATTGACCAGCTTATTGCGGGCCAACAATCGTTTAATTGCCAAATGATCGCTCCATTCGTACGGGGCCAGTTACCTCTCCAATACTCAATACAACTTTTTAATGCCAAACCCTGATTAAGTTGAGTCAGATAAATAAAATCATCCCATTCGTGTGCTACCGGCAGATGATTTGACATGAATTGAAAAATCCTTTTTTGACCTTCAATCTGTTTATTATGAAATTCAAACAAAGCATTATTAGATTGTAGATTTTTATCGGATAAAACCTCCTCCCACGTTTCTTTATTTGCAGGTGCCTGAAATCCAAATTCCGATACAAAAATACTATTATCGTTTACGACTTCTGTATAATCAATCCAGTTACTCCATATGTTCCACTGGTGTGTATTTCCGCTCTTTTGATCATTCGGGTCTTCATCGTATCCATACGGTGAAGAGGGCCAGTACGGTCTTATCGGATCAATATCTTTTAGTATACCTGGTATAATGTGGTGATAAATATTGTAGCCGGGTAATTTTGAAATATCCTTTCCTCGATTTTGATACCAGAGCCATTCACATTCGTTATTTCCACACCACATAGCGATAGAAGGATGATGCTGCAATCTTTCGACATTCTGCTTTATCTCAATTTTCACATTCTCAATAAACTCATCATGCTCCGGATATGAGCCACACGCAAACATAAAATCTTGCCAAACCAGCAAACCTAGTTCATCACAAAGTTTATATAAGATGTCTTGTTCATAAATGCCACCTCCCCATATTCTTATCATATTACAATTAGCTTCTTTTGCAAGGGAGAGCAGATTTATATATTTCTCATCAGATACTCTTGGAAGAAAGGAATCTGTGGGAATCCAGTTAACCCCTTTGATAAATATCTCTTTATCATTTACTAACATTTTAAAGGTGTTCTTCCCATTTTCTTCCAACAATAATTCTAAAGTTCGAATGCCGATCTTTTTCTTTTCAATATCAACGATCTTCTCATTTTTAGTTTTCAGTACCGATGTTAAATTGTAAAGGGATTGACTACCTAAGCAGCATGGCCACCAGAGTAAAGGATTCTTTATTTCCATCCTAATTTTATTGGTACTTTTAACCGTTCCAACAACTTCCTCTTTAATTAATTTATCTTTCAATGACAGACTAACTTCCAATATGGAATCAGAATTTATACTGCCCTCTATTTCAACATCGATTTCAACAACTGCTTTATCTTTGGAAATTTCAATAGTTTGAAATTTCGAGTTTCTAATTGAGCTGTTATTTCTTTGTAATATGAATACAGGTTTGTAAATACCCATCGTAGGAAAAGAAGGTCCCCAATCCCAACCATATGAATACTGTGCCTTCCGTGTGTACACTCTCTCCGTATTCACTTCAACGTATAGTTTCCCATACTTTTCTTCCTGAGCCTTGGCATACTTTACAGGCGAACTAAACTTAACTAAAAGTTCATTATCCTTTTCAAGTAGTTTTGAAGTGATATCCACTTCATATCTTCTAAACATATTATCGAAATTGCCTATAGACTCTCCATTCAGAAATGATTCAGCAATAGTATCCAATCCATCAAAGACTATTAAAACCGGAGAATCTTTTTCAAAATCAACCGGAAAATCAAAAGATGTTTTATAATCCCAATTACAATCACTAATCCATTTTAATTTAAGTTCATTATCCTCATAGAAAGGATCTTCGATATATCCTAAATTAAGTAAATCAGTATGTACTGTCCCCGGAATAGTACATCCCATCCATTTATCCAATTTTGGATTCTCCACCGGATGAGATTGATGTTGATCAATTTTAAATTTCCAGTTTTTATTTAAATCAAATTTTTTCATCATAATTAGAAATTATTCCCCCTCCAAAATCTTATTAAGTGTGTTGATTGCAATTTGATTTTGCTCTATTGCTAATATTGCAAGTAATGCTTCTATAGTGGATTCTGCCCCGGAGTTTTTATTCACATTAGTTTCTGAATTAATTCCATCGTAACAAATTCCTGTAGAAGGGAAATACATTTGTTCTTCGACTATATTATTCCCGAAAAACCATGATGCTATTTCTCCAGCCTTCACAGCATATATCGAGTCATTGGTCATCCTGTAAGCTTCAAGACAAGAGTATATAATTGGACGGAAATTGTACGCAATCTGTGAAAATTTCTCGCTGGTAGCGAATTGATAATGATCATTTTCAATTCCGAGGGTAAAACTACTAAGGTGTTTATCTTTAAGAAGATAATCATAGAAATAGTTTATTTCATTCAATGCGGCTTTAAATAAATCCTCTCTATCCAGAAACGATGAAGCTTTTAATAATGAATATGATTGGCTGTTCCCATATGCATGCCAAACATTCTGCCAGCTGAGAAAAGCATAATAAGGAATATTGGCTGCATCACCTTTTTGCATCTGCAATAATCCCTCACACAATTGATTTAAATATTTTATCACTGCGGGGTCTTTATTATCGTCCAGATATGTTAGAAGTGCAGGAATCAGGACTGAAGCTTGATCACCCGCTGATCCGCCTGGTAACCAGGTTGGAAAATTTATACCATCAACTTTGTTAAAAATGAACTCATCCGGTATTATTTTTTTTGTTGCATCCACTGCTATTGAAAAACAAGAAAAAATTGATTCGGTAAATTGATTATCAATATTTTTGAATATCCGGTAGCCCTCTGAAAGTGCCCACATCGCTCTCCAACTCCACCAATTCGGTTCATTAAAACTATTTACGTGTTCCTTATTTATGGAGTAATCTTCAAAAATGAAATTGTAAAAAAAACCGTTTTCTGCCTGCATATAAAAAATAAATTCGAGTATTTTTTTTGCTTTATATAAACTAGATTCGTCCCCACACGATTTATAGTATTCCAAATAGAAAATTGCTGCACGAGCCGCATCATCTACACAAGCTATTCCCTCATCATCATCTCCCACCCAATTATAATCTGGATATTCACTATAGATATGAATAATTCCAAATGTTTTCTCAGAGATAGTAACCTCTTCATAAAGAGAATCCAGGTGAGCAGTATTAATTAAGGAGCTGAAAGTGCTTGATTTTTCTTGTGTCTTATTGTTACAAGAAATAAGCATTAAGCAAATAACTATAATCTGCATTAATCTTTTTATTAAATCGTGAATTCCCATAATTTTATTACTTAACTTTTTTATTCCTTAATTCCTGTAGAAGCCATACTCTGGATAAAATATTTTTGGAAGAATAAATACGCCAATACAATTGGCAGCGCTAAAATTGTTGCTGAGGCAAGCTTAACTCCTAACTGTGATTCAGCTCTTCCTCCTACAGCAAAGAGAGTTACTAATTGCGGCATAGTCATTAACTCTTCATTTCTGATTACAATTATCGGCCAAAGAAC
>CBEPPX010000258.1:0-3685 GCA_965511205.1 uncultured Ignavibacteriales bacterium
CACTTTATGCGCAAACACCGTAAAGAAGTTGATGAGATGAGAAGAAACTGGTATGCAAAATATTTGAAATAAAAGCCCTCTCTTAGAAGAAAAGAAAGTTTTTGAATTTATTTTAAAAGTATCATCTTTTTCGCTTCAACAAATTCTCCAGCTTGTAAGCGATAAAAATAAATACCGCTTGGTAAAGCTGTACCATCAAACTCAACCTTATAATTTCCAGCTGGTTTTTCTTCATTAATGAGAGTTACAATTTCTCTTCCAAGGATATCATAAACTTTTATTGAGACCTTACCACTTATTGGTAATTGGTAGCTAATTACTGTGCTTGGATTAAACGGGTTTGGGAAGTTTTGGGAGAGGGAGAAATCTTGCAATAAAGTAACGTCTGTTTCAATAACCGTAATTGTTGTATCCCAAATACACTGATAATAACCAGTATCAGGTGAGTTTGAGAATTCGGGAATAATTCCTTTATCCATTGCCCAAAATCTGTAGTTAAAAGTATACCCATTCTTCATCAGTGAAGTGTCCAATTCAATTAAAATAAGAAAATCACTATTTGTTGGTGTAAGGCCGTGATGTGGGATTTTTATAGGATTATTAATAACACTATCATTATTAGCATAACAACTGAACATTTTCACGCTATCAATAAAATCTACTCCACCATGCCAAGGTGGCTGATTGGGATCAATTATTTTTGTATATGTATGTTTAACCTTAAAAGGCATATTAAACTCTGGGGTGTTTACTATAGTTAAAGGTGTAATTTCAAAAATGGGTCGATGATGATTAGTAAACTGTATTGTATTACTGGATGAATCATAAATTATGGCTTCAATAATATTTCTCCTTGTATCAAGATAATTGTCAGCAGATCTATCATAGTACAATCCAATTGAATCTATATACCAAACTCTATATCCCCAATTACCTGGCAAGTAAAAATATCCTCCATACACTCTGTTGAGATTGAAGATACTGTCTTCACCAGCTTCAGCGTACACTGTTCTATATTGTCCGTCCCAAAAACTTTGATATGGTGTACCGTTAGGCAGATTGAAATCGATATGAACATAATCGCTGTCTTGCCATCTAATATAAAGTTTTTTTTCAAATTTTGAATATCTTATTAAGTCGGAAAATTCAGTCATTTCATAGTAAATCTTATCTTCTATTAATGTATCGTTTTCAACAGATATATATGCTAAGCTATAACTTGGGCCATCGCTATCGTAAGTAGTCTTCATGTACTGCCAGATATTTCCAGCGTGTAATGGAAGAAAAATAGAATCGGATGGAAGGGTAAAATTGATGACGTTCCTCTGTGCAAATAAATTAAAAGGAAGAATAAAAATTAGAAGTGCTATGTAAAGGGCTTTCATAAATTCACCCCATTGTTGTTAGTTATACCTTTAAAAAAGGAAATAATCGGTTTAAAGTCAATAAAAATCTTTCACTTTTAAGTATTAGAACTTGATAAATCAAATTCCTGCTGAGTATCCGTACCTTTTTTATCGGTGAATAACACGAACTTTATATTGATAAAGTTAATCGTCGAGAGGCAAAATATCCACTAATAAATAAATAAAGTTAAAATATTTTGCTATCCTGGCATTGGAAATAAGGCGAACAATATTTTGTTATAGTATCCAGTTTTTAATATGTTTTATCTCAATTTTTTAGAAATTAAGAATAATTATGACCAAACCACAGATATGGGTTTCTGCTTTCTTATTTTTGTTCATTCTACTTTTTATACTTGGAAAGCTAACCAAAGAAGATAAGACTGAACATGACTTCCTCGTTAATAACTCCTCAAGCGTTGAAGAAACAAATAATGAAATAACCGGTGTTCAGTTATTCGTTAATTTTGGATGTACAAAATGCCACGGAGAGAACCTATCGGGTACTGTCCATGGACCTCAATTGGTAAACCTGAATGAATATTGGAATCGCAATACTTTGATAGCATATTTACGTAATCCTGGTTCTTTTATGGAAGAAGAACGTTTCAAAGAATACAGGCAACTGTTTCCAAATCAGATAATGCCCGGCTTTGGGAACAAAAACATAAAGGATCTTGGCAAGCTGGTTGATTACCTTCTTAATCACTAATCTCTTTAATAAAAAAGCGCCACATTTAAGGCGCTTCAATTCAGAAAATATTATTACTTATTAAGCAATAGTAACTTCTTTGGTTAAGTAAACATCCTGGATCAAGTTAAGCAGCTTAACTCCATCTTCCATCGGGCGCTGGAAAGCTTTCCTGCCTGAAATTAATCCCATACCGCCTGCGCGTTTATTAATTACTGCTGTTTTAACTGCATCAGCAAAATCATTATCGCCCGATGCGCCACCGCTGTTTATCAATCCCACTCTTCCAAGATAATTATTAATTACCTGGTATCTTGTAAGATCTATTGGGTTATCGGATGTAAGATCGGAATAAACTTTTTTATTGGTTTTACCGAACTTAATAGCATTGTAACCACCATTGTTTTCCGGCTGCTTTTGCTTAATAATATCGGCTTCTAATGTTACACCAAGATGGTTTGCCTGCCCGGTTAGGTCGGCAGAAACATGATAATCTTTATCTGTTTTAAAAGCCGGGTTACGCAGGTAGCACCAAAGCACAGTTGCCATTCCCATTTCGTGCGCATACTGGAATGCCTCGCTAACTTCAACAATCTGCCTGCTGCTTTCATCAGAACCAAAATAAATTGTAGCTCCAACTGCTGCTGCTCCAAGATCAAACGCCTGCTCAACACCAGCAAACATTATCTGGTCAAATTTGTTTGGGTATGTAAGCAGCTCGTTATGGTTCAACTTAAGAATGAACGGAATTTTATGTGCGTACTTTCTTGAGATAATTCCAAGCACACCAAGTGTGGAAGCCACGGCATTACAGCCCCCTTCAACTGCAAGTTTTACAATGTTTTCAGGATCAAAGTAAATTGGATTTGGAGCAAAAGATGCGCCGCCTGAATGTTCTATTCCCTGGTCAACAGGTAAGATTGAAACGTATCCCGTTCCTTCTAATCTTCCCCTGTTTAAAATCCAGTTCAGGTTTTTCAAAACGTTCACACTTCTATCTGATTGAACAAGGACCTCGTTAACAAAATCGGGTCCCGGAAGGTGAAGTTGTTCCTTAGGAAATTTTGCTTTGTAGTTAAGCAATGAATCTGCTTCACTGCCTAACAACTCTGTTATTTTATCAATCATTATTTATCTCCGTTTTTAGTATGAAAAAAATCATTTATTCTCTTTGTTTAAAATAAGGTATGGCTAAACTGAATTCAAACAAAGCTAAAATCCAATTTACTTAAAACTTGGTTTTTTTATGATCGAAATTTAACTGTAATTATAATATTACAATTCTATTTAGATAATTTTGGGCGTAGAGTGGAAATATGATTGTGGTGTACAAAAAAAGGCGGCAAATTATTGCCGCCTATAAATTAAGTTAAAATATTTTTTCTAAGATTAACGAATAATCTCAATTAATGCACTTGCAACTGTATTGTCACGACTATCTAGCAGGAATACCCTGTAAAAACCGGGTTCTTCAAATTCCATATCACTCTCATCATTTCTTGCGAAAAAGACATAATTCATATCCCTGTCAATAGTGTAGTCGAACTTTTTGTAAAATTCAAACTTATCTTTTCTCTCGTTATATTGA
>CBEPPX010000259.1:0-3673 GCA_965511205.1 uncultured Ignavibacteriales bacterium
TGGTTCATTTTTTCCAGCTGATCAGCCATTTGCTTCTTACTGGTTTCCACTTGAAATTTTAAGCTGGTCCCCTTTCTCAGATTCTGATGCACCTTACAACCGTTCCGGTGTTTCACTAAAAAATAAATATGTTGATAGCATTACTATTGTAAATCCGAATGCAAGATATAATGAAGCAAGAGTAAATCCATTATCTGCGTTTGCACCAACGAGTGATAATCCTTCACAAGGATCATTAAATATTAATTATTACAATTTCGGCTTCTGGCAGTATGTTGATCAACTTGTTTTATGGGGTGGTTCTGCCGGTGAAGGATTAATCCTTGCACCGAACCCAACAATAATAGATGCAGCACACAGAAACGGTGTTAAGATTTTGGGTAATGTTTTCTTTCCTCCGATTGTTTTTGGAGGACAGTTTCAATGGGTAAATGATTTTCTTCAGAAGAGTGGAAATACTTTCCCGGTTGCTGACAAATTAATTGAAGTTGCAGAATATTATGGTTTCGATGGATGGTTTATTAACCAGGAAACTGCGGGAGGAAATTCACAGACTGCTGCAAACACGAGAGACTTTATGATTTACTTTCAGGAAATCTCTGATCTCGAAATTGAGTGGTATGATGCGATGACAGAGAGCGGCGCAATTTCATGGCAGAACCAGTTAAATTCTCAGAATGATTGGTACTTTCAATGGGGTGATACTCTTGTTTCGGAAACAATGTTCTTAAACTTCTGGTGGAGTTCGGCCGGATTAAATAGTTCAAGAACTTTAGCGCAGGGCTTAAACAGAAGCGAATACGAATTATTAGCCGGAATTGATGTTGAAGCAAATGGATATAATACGAACATCAATTGGTCAGCTCCTTTTCCGAATGGTCTGCCACATGTAACATCGCTAGGAATATACAGACCTGATTGGTGTTACAATTCCTCATCCGGCCTCGCAAATTATTATGATCGTTCAAGCACCTTCTGGGTAGGATGGAATCACGATCCAAGCAACACAACAACATCAAACAACTGGAAAGGAATAGCGAATTACATTCCTGCTTTTACTCCTATTGTTGAAGTTCCTTTCGTCACAAACTTTTGTACAGGACAAGGTTACGACTTCTATATAAATGGAGAAAAATTATCGTATCCTGAGTGGTCAACAACAGGGTGGAACAATTTATCACTCCAAGATGTTTTGCCAACCTGGCGATGGATTGTCCAAAGCAGTGGAACTAAGCTAACTCCTGAATTTGATTTTACAGATGCATACTATGGAGGAAATTGTCTTAATATTTCTGGTGATCTTACAAGCGACAACCTGATAAAACTTTACAAATCAAATTGTTCTATTTTATTCGACACAAAAATTGATATTGCATTTAAAACAGGAAGCATTAGTGCAACAAATATGAGAGTGGGATTAGCATTCGAAAATGATCCCTCATCTTTTACTTACTTTGATGTTGGAAATACATCTACCGCTGATTGGAATTTAAAAACTATTGATCTAAGTACTTACAGCGGACAAAAGATTGCAGTAATATCATTATTCTTTGAAGGGGGCTTTGGAACTGGTTACGAAATTAAAATTGGAAGGATAAGCATCTATAACGGTTCAATTGATGTACCTGATTCTCCAACAAATCTTTATGTGGAAAATAAAGTTGATGAGCCGGGATTTGTAACACTAAGATTAAGATGGAACCATTCAATTAGTGACGTTTATTACTACAACGTATTCAGAAGAAACCACGACAATTCGTTAACTTATCTCGGTGGAACTGCAAACAATGCTTACTTCGTCCCATTTGTAAAATATGAACAGGGAGATAGCGCAGTTTCAGTTTTAGTGCAGACAGTCGGAAATGAGTTCGGTGAATCTTCATTTGCCGAAACAACATTCGAATGGTTTTCGCCACCGGGAATGCCTTCCAATCCTTCTCCCGGGAATGGTGATACTCTGTCAGTAAAAAATCCTACACTGATATGGACCCCGGGTAACGGAACAACTTCAAACGACGTTTATCTTGGGACAACAAATCCTCCTGATTTTGTAGCTAATGTAACATCAAATTCTTATCAATCTGGCTTGCTCAATGCAAATACAACTTATTATTGGCGCATTGATTGTAAAAATCAATACTACACAACTGAAGGAGAAGTGTGGAGTTTTACAACCGGAACTTCAATAGCTGACACAAATGGTTTTGCACTTCAGTTTGATGGAACGGATGATCGGCTTGATTGCGGAAATGAAAGCTCGCTTCAGATTACAGGAAATAAAATCACTCTGGAAACGTGGATAAATGTGAACGAATTTAAGAGTCAGCCTTTTGCAGGAAGTGTAATTGTAAAAGACCAGGGAGGAATTGATGCTGGATATATGATTCGATGCGGAGGTGATGGAATTATAAATTTTAATATTGGAACTGGGAGCTGGCATGAGATTAATACTCCGTCTAATTCTCTTCAATTAAACAGTTGGCAGCATGTGGCAGCAACCTATGATGGAACTTCAATGAAAATTTTCGTGGACGGAGAATTGAAAGCCGAATCAAATATTGCCGGATTGAATATTGGCAATGCAGTAAACAGCAATCTACTAATTGGTGAATCACCCGGATTTCCGGGGAGAGTATTCAATGGAAAAATTGATGAAGTAAGAATCTGGAATGTAGCAAGATCTCAATCTCAAATTCAGAGTACGATGAATACTAGTCTTACACAAGAATATTACTCTTCTCCTGACAGTGGGCTTGTTGGTTACTGGAGATTAGATGATGGTTTCGGACAGACTGCGGCGGATTTATCGTACTATGGCAACGATGCGACTCTTGGCACTTCTGCAAATCCGGATGCAAGCGATCCAACCTGGGTCCAGGCAAATATTTTGATTTTAAATGTTGAAGATGAGATTAATAATAATTCCTTCCCAACAAGATTTAGTCTTTCGCAAAATTATCCAAATCCATTTAATCCTACAACAACTATAAAATTTGATATACCTGAACGAAATTTAACTTCCTTAAAAATCTATAATGTTTTAGCTAAAGAAGTTGCAGTATTAATTGAAGAAGAAAAAACTCCAGGAAGGTATGAGGTTATATTTGATGCTTCAAATCTTTCAAGCGGAATTTATTTTTACAGATTGCTAGTTGGAGATTTTGTTGAGACTAAGAAAATGGTGCTGATCAAGTAGTTATAGTTTAAATTTTTAAATAGACTTGCCTTTAATATAAAAGTAGGATTTTATGTGCAAATATCTTATCAGTTTTTTGTCGATGATCAATTCACTGAACATTTCAAAAAATATGTTCTCACTTTGATTGGAAAATCAAGAAACCGACTGATCACACATCAGTGGGTGAAGAATTTTATATTAACTGAGTAAATATTGTCTCAGCTTTTCATAAGCTTGTTTGTGCTTCTCAGGGTTCATTCTATTAATATTCAATAACTTATATCTGACTCCCGGAAGATCTTTTATATTATCAACTCCTAGAAGGTCCCATTGTGGTTTGTTATTCTTAAACGAAAGTAAAAATTTTATTTCATCCTCAGTTAGGGAAGTTTTAATATTTTTAATGAGTTCTGTCCTTGTATCTGTCAGGTCACTTAATTTAACATCTTCAGTTGTCATACCAGAAAACTCATTTTCAAATACCTGTTTAATATC
>CBEPPX010000260.1:0-3628 GCA_965511205.1 uncultured Ignavibacteriales bacterium
TTTCCTGGTGGGATCGGCTGCACAAATCAATTCGTTTAAATATTCCGCACAAAGATATTGTGATTGGTGTTCCCGGTTATTCTAATGAGAAAGATAATAATCTTGGTAATGTTTTCTTGCTTCCATTTAAAAAACAGAGAGATTATTGGAAGAAACCAGATGGTTCAATTCAAATTAAACGTGATGAATATAATTCAGAAAATAAGGCAAGACTTGAAGAATAATATATTCTGATAAAAGTTGAATATGGACGTGGACATTATCTGTGTAGTTTAAAACAGCGGCATTTATTTTAGTTTAAACCAGGCGTTCTAAATTAATATCATAATGAACTGTTACCTTTATTTTGTGCTCTCCCTCCGGCGGCGGGCAAGCTGGTCTATTTCTTTATCAATTCTTTCAAATACGAGCTCTAAGCTGTTTTTATAATTTCAGTTTATAAAGAATTTGGCTAAAAAACTTTAAACTGGTATTGCAAACTTTTACAATAGGACTTAAAACCTTTAGGATAGCATTGCAAACTTTTACAATAGGGCTTCAAACCTTTAGGATAGCATTGTAAACTTTTACAATAGGACTTTTTCGACTTTTTCCCCTATTGCGGTTTTAGGAATATGTTTTTGAATGAATAATTAAGTATTTAGTGATACCAGGATGGAAATGGGCTATTTTACGCTCTTTTCCACAATTTTAATTTCCTCTTCCGTTAATCCGTAAAGCTGGTAAACAAGTTCGTCTATTTCTTTATCAATCCTTTCGCATTTGCGCTCTAAGTAGTTTTTGTCTCCTTCTGTTTTTGCTTGCCGGAGTTGCTTTTTGGCTTCAAGCAATTGATCGACGAAATTAATCATGTTTTTGTAATGAATGTTCTGTGAAATGGTTTCAAAATTAATTTTTGGAAGAGACAGTTTGTTTAAATGATGCTGATCAAAACGCATTGTTCTAATTGCCTTGCCATATATAAACCGATAAGCATACCAGGAAAACAATTTACTATTTAAAAGTGCGACTATAAATTTTTCATTAAGTTTTTGTTCTATTAAATAAATGTTTCCTACACTTCCTAATCCAATTATACCATTTTGATCAATTGTAGCCATTAATATTATATGATCTTTTGGGTTCATGACATGAGCAACAATATTCTGGATTACAATCTTCGGTTTTTTCATATACTCAATGGCATTCGTTAATTCATTATACGAGGCTTTACTAATACCTTCCATAGATTGTTTTAATTCATAACGTCCAATGGATTTACTTCTATAGATTTCTTTAAAATAATTTTTTGGAATCAAATAATCCTGGATATCCATTCCCCTCTTAATAAAACAAAACTCAGAAAAACTTTTTCCTGCAGTTTTAATCTTCAAGCCAAGTTCAATTTCTTGTGAATTTATATTGCTTAATAATAGTCCGAACTGTTTGCATAAAGATTTCTTGATCTTTAAATCTGTCCTTATATCCTTGTCTTTTCTAACTCCTGAAGAGTATTCATCAAATTTCTTGTTCTTTATTTGAATATAAATTATTTGCTCTAACTTTACTTTTCTCCAGACTTTGCCAACATCAACAATAGTTTTAATATTCAAAATAAACTTATTTCTAATTTCATTCCACGTATCAGCAAATAAAAAAGGTTTGGGAATAATGTAACCAATAAAGCCAGCTCCTTTAAGTAAGTAATTAGACTTATCAATAAAAAGTGCTGCAGTGTCGGTGGTTTGGATGTTATATCGGTTTAATAAATATTTTTTTTCAATTTCATCTAACTCTGCACCATACGGCGGATTCCCAACAATCGCATCAAAACCGCCTTTATTCATAACTTCTGGGAAGACGTTTTCAAAATCCATTGGTTTAATTTTTTTCTCTTCTTCATAACCAAACAGCTTGCTGTCAAGAATATCAGTTCCAATTAAAGAGTTGCCGCAAACAATGTTTTTATTCAAATCGGGCAAAAGCTGTTCTTTAAATAAAACCCAGGTATCGTTTGCGGTTGCGGTGGTTTCATCTTCAAGCAGCTTTAAGTAAAGGGAAAGCTGTGTTACTTCAACGGCTTGCTGGTCAATATCAACTCCGTAAATGTTATTTGTAAGTATGCGTTGCTTCTGCTTAAGAGAAAGACGGTAAGCACCTTCGTATAAAATGCAGCCGTCCTTTCTCGCCTGCTCGGGGTTTTGCTGGTAATACTGCTTGTGGTAATCAAGAAGAGTTTCAAAAACTGTAATAAGAAAAGAACCGCTTCCGCTGGCAATATCTGCAAAACGCATCTTTGCAATCTGCTTTGGAGTTTTTTTCTCAATCATCTTTCCAACGGTGTCCTTTACAATGTAATTAACAATGTACTGCGGAGTATAATAAACTCCGCCTGCTTTTCTTACTTCCGGTTTTTCTTCAATAGTTGCACGTTTATCTGTTGCATGCACAACCTTTCCGAGAAACCTTTCGTAAATAGAGCCGAGAATGTGTATAGGAATCGCATCAAAGTTATAAGGCGTGTTTTCGTGAGATAGTTCTTCACAAATTGCTGAGAAAGTTTTATCATCAGGCTCAACAATGTTTCGTGTATCAATAAGACTTTTCTTAAATACCACACCGTTGTATTTTGCATCCAACTTTCGTGAACTGAGTAAAAAATCTTCCCACGCACTTTTTCTTCCTCCAAACTCACTTACATAATGGTCGGGTTCAATCAATTTATCTTCAAGGAATTTTATAAAAACAAGTCTGTCTATTGTACGTTGTGTTGCTTCAGTTAGTTCTTCGCTGGAAAGATGCTCGTTATTTTTCTTAAATGATTTTGCAAGTGCTGTCCTTATCTCATCAAGTTCTTCAAGAAAAGCTTCATCAATAGATTGAAGAACAGTTTTGGTAAGTTTTGTTTTTTTACCTCTTGGTTTCGGTAATGTATCAGCATACTTTTCAATAGAATTATCAGCAACAGCTTCGCGGGAAAAGAGCCAGTAAATTTCAGAGAATTTTTCTTTGTCCGTGTAATCAGAGTAATAATATTTTTTAATTTTATAATTAAGCGCATCGTTAATCGCCGGTTTAAATCTGCAATCAACAATATGGAATTCTTCGAAATCTGTCAGCACAGCAATCGGAGTTTGGGCATTCCAGCCGTAACGTGCCGTCTGGAAGTAGTAATCTTTATTTTCTAAATCGTGTGAAGGCTTTTTTGCTTCAATAAAAAACTTAACTGTGCGGAAATTTGGGGCAAGTGAGCATGAGTAATCTGCACGCTTTTGGGCTTTAGCAATCTGCAAAGGTTTTTCAACTCTAACTTCCTGCTCATACGGATTTTTTTGTGTTTCGTGTCTTACATCCCAGCCAAGAGCAATAAAGAACTTATTGATAAAATCGTTTCTTACATCAGCTTCGGAATAGCTTTGGCTTAAGAAATAATTTTCGTTTTCGTTAAAATCTTTTACAAGACCGGAAACTGCTTTGAATGCTTTTTCGAACGACATCATTTAAAACCCTACAAATTTTCTTCAAAAATATACAAAAAGAAAGGAAAAGAGAATCGGAATGAAATAATTCTATAAACTTCAATACAACTCATACTTTACAAGTCGTCCATCAAGTCCACCATTTGAAAGGAGCTTTTTCCAGGAAGGTT
>CBEPPX010000261.1:0-3620 GCA_965511205.1 uncultured Ignavibacteriales bacterium
GTGCATACACGAAGTAATGGTTATGAAGCAGAGAGTGAAATTATTATTTTAGCAGCCCGGGCAGGATTTAAGATTGGATTTATTGAAGTACAGACTATTTATGGAAATGGAAAGAGTAAGATGAATCCTGTAAAGGCTATTTTCGGATTTATAAAAGTTTTGTTCTATTAATCATTTTTAATCAGAATGGCTAAGCAGAAGAAATGGGAAATAAAGGAGATTAAAAAAGGGGGGAGGGTTTCCAGTGCTGCTAAATTAATTATTGGAACAAGGTTAACTCATCTTCTGGATACTATAGAGAAGTATTTTCACACTATGGATGTTGAAAATTTGCACGATGTTCGTATTTCGCTAAGAAGAGTTAGATACAATATGGAACTTTTTATTTCCTGCTTTAATCGGAAACAGTTTTTAGGAATTTACAACGCGGTGCAGGAACTGCAGGATCTTTCAGGTGCTGTCCGTGATCTTGATGTTTTTAAAGAGAATATTAATTCATTAATCCAAAACGAAAAAGCAAGGATAAGTAAAACTATACTTCAGAAGGTTGAAAAAAAACGAATAAAACTTGAAGAAGAACTCAAGCTGGCATTAATGAAATTTTTACACAGTAAACAGTTAAAGAACTTTTATAAGTTAGTATCATAAAATCAGCGAGGATATTATGAAGTTAAAATATTTTTCACATTCAGCCTTTCAATTAACTGCTGCAGACGGCAAAGTAATTTTAATCGACCCATTTTTGGATGGCAATCCCACATCACCGGTAAAAGCTGATGAAGTGGATGCAGATTATATAATTTTAACACATGCTCATGGAGATCACCTTGGAGATTCTTTCAGCATTGCAGATCGCTGTAAATCTAAAATAATTTGTGTTAATGAACTTGCAATTTATTGCCAATCAAATGGTTACGATGCACACAATATGCATATTGGCGGTGCATATAATTTTGAATTTGGAAGAGTAAAGTTTACCATTGCTCATCATGGCTCCCTAACACCTGATAAATTTTACGCAGGTGAGCCAGCAGGTGTGCTTGTTACAATTGATAGCAAAACAATTTATCACGCAGGTGATACTGGTTTGTTTTACGATATGAAATTAATCGGTGAAATGAACAAAATAGATTATATGCTTCTGCCAATTGGTGATAATTTTACTATGGGAATAATTGATGCAGTTAAAGCAGCAGAGTTTGTTTCGCCAGGGGTTGCAATACCTATGCACTACAACACTTTTCCGGTAATTGAAGCTGATCCTGAAGTATTCAGGATGAAAGCAGAAGCAGCCGGAATTAAAAGCAGGGTACTGGAATACGGAGAAGAAATAGATTTATAATAAATCTTATAAATAAAATTTGAAAATTTATATTTATTATTTTTTTATTAAATTGATATAACTTTTGAACTAACAGAGCATTAATGAGTAAAATTATTTCGATTGCGAACCAGAAGGGCGGAGTGGGAAAGACAACAACCGCCATAAACGTTTCGTCGCTTTTAGCTGCAGCAGAAAAAAAATCTTTGCTCGTAGATATTGATCCGCAGTCAAATTCGTCATCGGGTTTAAGTATTACAAATCAAAATCCATCTATTTACGAAGTATTAATCGGAACAGAAAATATCTCTGAAGTGATCATCGAATCCTATATGCCGTATCTCGATATTCTCCCGTCAAATATAAATCTTGTTGGTTCAGAAATTGAGATGGTTGATATGGAAGGTAGAGAACGACTACTGAAAAATGCACTTAATGAAATTATCAATAAGTATGATTATATTATTATCGATTGCCCTCCTTCGCTTGGATTATTAACACTTAATGCTCTTACAGCTTCGCATTCAGTTTTAATTCCGGTTCAG
Source organism: uncultured Ignavibacteriales bacterium (assembly GCA_965511205.1). Lineage (GTDB taxonomy): Bacteria > Bacteroidota > Ignavibacteria > Ignavibacteriales > Ignavibacteriaceae > JAZGGS01. The sequence goes on from CBEPPX010000261.1 coordinate 1,867, forward strand.
TGCGAGTATTTTGCGCTTGAAGGTTTAGGACAATTACTTAATACAATTAATATCGTTAAAAAACATTACAATCCCGGCTTAGCTATTGAAGGTGTTTTGCTAACAATGTTTGATACAAGATTAAGACTATCGCACCAGGTTGCTGAAGAAGTACGAAAGTATTTTGGTGAAAAAGTTTATAAAACAGTAATTAACAGGAATGTTCGTATCGCTGAATCTCCAAGTTACGGGAAACCGATAATTCTTTACGATGCAATATCTACCGGAGCGAAAAATTATATGGCCCTTGCATCAGAATTACTTGAGAGAAATTCAAAGTCTTTTAATAATAATTAAACTATGAGTAAGATTAAACCAGGACTCGGAAGAGGATTAGATGCACTGATTAAACCTCAGGATTATGTGAGGAACGGAGTAGATACGGAAGATCTATCAACCGTTAAAGATGATGATGGAAAACAGGTAGATGTTCTTGCAAAGATATCAGTCGATTTTATTTCAAGAAATCCTTACCAGCCACGATTCGATTTTGATCTTGAAGCAATGGAAGAATTGCAAAAGTCAATTCTTTCCAATGGTCTTATTCAACCCATTACTGTAAGAAGAACTCCTGATCATAAATACCAGTTAGTTTCCGGCGAAAGACGCTTAAAAGCTTGTAAGGAAATTGGATACAGGGAGATTCCGGCTTATATAATTCAGGTTGATTCGGATGAACTGATGCTTGCGCTGGCACTTATAGAAAACATTCAGCGCGAAAAACTAAATCCAATCGAAATTGGTACTGCCTATAAACGGCTCATGGATGAATGCCATCTTACCCAGGAACAAATTGCTGAAAAAGTTGGGAAAAACAGAACTACAATTGCCAACACAATACGATTGCTCAGACTTCCGGCAGAAGTTAGAGCTCGGCTTGTAGCAGATGATATTACTTACGGACATGCGAGAGCTTTAATAAACCTGCCGAGTGAAGAAGTGCAGGTTGAACTACTCAATAAAATAATTGATAAAAGCCTCTCGGTACGAAAAGTTGAACAGTTGGTTAGAATGTACAATGAAAGTTCGGGCAAAGAATTAAAAAGAAAAACTGCTACCATTAAAACAAGGATTTTAACCGTTGATGCCAACTTAAGTAATGTAGAAGATAAGCTTAGAAAAATATTTGGTACAAAAGTAGTCTGCAGGCAAAAGAAAGATGGAAGCGGCGAACTGATTATTGAATACTACTCATCCGAAGAACTGGAACGGTTATTTGAATTATTTGAGATCATTGATAAAAATTATAATTAAATCGGCGGTTCTTTTAGTCTTTTTATCAACCGTTATTTTGGCTCAGGATATTTCCAACCAGGATGTTCCCGAAGACACAATATTTGTAATGAAAAAATCACCCTGGGGTGCAGTGCTACGAAGTGCCGTCATTCCCGGGTTTGGACAGTTTTATAACGAATCCTACTACAAAATTCCTATAATTTGGGGACTTGGAGCTTGGTTTGTTTATGGATGGATTCAAAATAACGATGATTATATTACAAATAAAAATCTGTTCATCAACACAGAGCAAGATATTTATAAATCCAGGAGAAATTTCTATAGAGATCAGCGGGATAATTTTACTATTTACTTTGTTTTGCTTTATTTACTAAATTTGGTCGATGCATATGTTGATGCTCATCTGTTCGATTTTAATGTAGATGAAGATTTTTTGACAGGAAGTACAAGACTTAACCTAAGATTAAATTTTTAATTAC
>CBEPPX010000262.1:0-3612 GCA_965511205.1 uncultured Ignavibacteriales bacterium
TTTTGATCCTGTTTACTTTTCTTCTGTTTCTGCCCCTTGTTCTTATCCTTCTTGCCGCCTTTGTCTCCCATTGTGTACATCCTTTCCTGTTATCAATTATCTTCTCTCGCCGCATTATAAAGTAAATTAGCGAGGTGTATTATCGGTTTAAACTTAACTTAGTAATAAAAGAGTATAAAATCAATTGTACTATAGGCAACTAGCAATTTTTAGGAATGTCATTCATACTTACTAATATTTCTTTGTTCGATCACTGCCGGTTCAACATCTTCACTAGTTAATGCCTCTTTGCCAAATAAAGGAAAGCTCCTCATTTTAATTTTATTAGCAACTACCAACATTGAAGGGAGTAGTGTTAAAGTTAGACCGGTTCCCACCAATAAGCCGTAAGCTACAGAAATAGCCATTGGAGATAAGAATTGTGCCTGAACGCTTGGTTCAAAAATTAAAGGACCTAATCCCGCAACGGTTGTTAAAGTAGTTAGCATAACTGGTCTGAATCTGTTTAAACCGGCGTTTCTTAAAGCTTCCTCAAATTTCTGACCCTGAAGTAAGTTTCTGTTCACTGCACTAACAAATACGAGAGAGTCGTTCACAACAATTCCAATTAATGCTATTGCACCAAACCCCGATAAAATGCTGAAACTATAACCTTGAATGAAATGACCCCAAAGCATACCTATAAAAGAAAACGGAATGATCAAATAAATAATTGCTGCCTGCATAAATGACCGGAATGTTAAAACAACAAGCATGAACATTAACATTAAAAATGGAGGACCGAAAGTAGCTACCGAATCGATAGTCTTTGCGCTTTCCCTGCTTTCACCTTCAAAGCCCCATACAACATCAGGATATTTTTCCTTTAATTCGGGAAGAATATTATTCTTAACATTTGCTATTATATCAGGAACTGATACATCAGGATTAGAAATATCTGCTTCAACTTTTATTATTCTTTGCCCATCAATATGATTTATCGAAAGGATACCCCTCTTGACCGAGATGTTAGCAAGTTCACTTAATGGGATTTCCTGCCCTCCACTTAGTCTAATTCTCATATCCTCAAGCTGTTTAATCGTGCGCCTTTCATTTTCAGAATACCGAACCCAGATTCGTACTTCATCAATGCCGCGCAAAATACGTTGTGCTTCATTTCCAAAAAAACCACCTCTTACCTGGCTCATTATAGAAGCTGTATTAAGTCCTAGATTGTAAGCATTACCATTTAGTTGAATTTGTACTTCCTGCAATCCCGGCGGATCGTTATCGGTAACATCTTTCAATTGATTAATTTTTTTTAATTCTGATTTTAATTCTACTTTCGCATTTCTTATTTGATTTAGATCATTACTTTGTAAAGCAATAGAAACGGGCATACCGAAAAAGCTGCCGCCACCTATTTGAAGTTTGTTGGCATTTTTAACATCTCCGATTTTATTTCTTAATTCCTGCCGTACTTTAAAGTTATCATAAAACCTTTCTTCACTACCGCTTAAAGTTACCATCAGCGAACCCTGGTGAGTTCCCGGACCTGCTGAGCGAATAACATTTTGTACAAGTGGTTTTGCTTTTGGAAATTTATTAACATAATCCTCATTCACTTGCCAAGCAGCAGTTTCCATATTTACTAAAATACTATCTGTTATTAAATCGCTTGTTCCTGCAGGCATTTCAAAAGTAATGTTAACATTGTTAAACTCAAGATTTGGAAAAAAAGTTGTTTTAATTATACTTCCCTTAACTGCTCCAATTGTTACCATAAACACAGCAACCGGTATTGCTATGATGACCAGGGGATGTTTAATACTGAAATTAAGAATGGGTTTGTAAACCCGGTCACGGATTAAGAAAATAAACATTTCAGTTTTGTGAAGAATTCCATCCTTCTTGCCATCTTTTTTATGCAAAGCTTTTGAATGTGCTATGTGGGCGGGTAGAATGAACATTCCTTCTATTAAAGAAAAAATAAGTGTTGCTGCAACAACGAACGCTAAATCCCTGGCTCTATCTCCTAAAGCACCCTGCAGGAAAAAGAAAATAAGAAAAATTACAATTGTTGTTGTTACGCCGGTAAAAACAGAGGGCAGGACTTCGATTGTTCCGTTAACAGCAGCTTTAATAGGAGATTCGCCGCGTTCAAAATGAGTATATATGTTTTCACCTATCACTATTCCATCATCAACTAAAATACCTATAACCAAAATCATAGCAAGCAAAGACATAACGTTAAGAGTTAAACCATACATCTGCCCCAAAACAAACATACCCAGGAATGATACCGGGATAGAAATTGCAACCCAGAATGATAAGCGTGGATTTAGCGAGAATCCTAAAAGAAGTAAAACCAGTATGGCGCCAATCATACCATTAAATTCAAGTATATTCATCCTATCACGAACAACAGTTGAACCGTCGCGTATTACATCAAGCTTTACATATTCATGTTTATCATTAAACTCTGCCATATACTCTTTAACTTTATCAGTAATATCAAAAAGGTCCTCATCATTTGTTTTTTGAAGTTCAATAGTTACGGCTTGATGACCGTTATAAAAACTTCTGTTAGGATCTTCTGCCCACTTTTCTTTAACATCAGCTACATCTTTTAACCTAAGCACGGTACCATCTGCAGTGGTTTTGATAACATGGTTTTTTAATTCTTCAGCGTAATATTTTTTATTATCAGCACGTATTAAATATTCTTCGCGAAGACCTTTAATTTTTCCACCGGTTATTTTAACATTTGCGCCGCTAATAGAATTAGCAACTTCATCGAAACGTAAATTATATGCTCTCAGATCATATTCTCTAAAGCTTACTTCAATTTCTTCTTCAGGAAATCCGGAAAGTTTTAATTTTGAAATTCCATCTTTTGCCAGCAGATCACGTTCTATTCGCCTTCCGTAAGTTTTCAATTCTCCTAAACTTAATTCTCCATTCACTGCTATGCTGATCACAAACTCGCGCGGTTCCTGCTTATAAATATTTAACTTATCCAATCCAACCGGGAATGAACTTATGCTGTTAACGGCACTTTGAACATCCTGCAAAACAACATTTGCATCTGTACCGTCCTTAAGTTCAACGGATATTGATGCGAAATTTTCACTTGATGTTGATGTTGTTCTATCAACACCGGTTAAACCTTTTATAGCATCTTCAATTTTAATTGTAATCCCCTCTTCAATTTCTTCCGGCGATGCACCCGGATAGGAAGCGGTAATGGTAAGAAATTTTGCGGGTTGATCAGGAAAAAATGTTACTTTTGTCTTCATCAAAGCAAAGAGCCCAAATACTACAATAAGTGCCAAAATCGAATTACCGAAGATAGGATGCTTTACAAAATATTCAATCAGATTTTTCATATTAAGATTTTTACTTTACCGTCATCTTTTAAATTGCCGAATCATCCAGAACAACTAACGCACCATCTTCCAAACCTGTTACCAGGTAATCAGTTGCTGTTTTTTCAATTATTGTTACATCAACCAGTTTTGTGCTTTCATCAGTTTTTACTTTTACCTGGTTACCATTATGAATAGCTTGAAGAGGAAGTCGTGCAAGTTTTTTATCGGACTGAACTTTTATTACAACATTAAAAAACATTCC
>CBEPPX010000263.1:0-3603 GCA_965511205.1 uncultured Ignavibacteriales bacterium
TTCCTTTGATTTATGTTACTTATTGTTTAATTGATTTCGGGGTAGAATAGACAAGCAATGTGCCAGAGAAAAATGTTTTGATTACGGTCTCTTATCATCACTTTTGTAAGTTGCAGCAAATATACCTCGACCTTATGGGCGATTAGCTGCGACCTTAAAGACGAAGATAATTTGGAATTCTAAAATCATTAAATAGAATTTTACCGGTATGATTGTTTTTATTAAACTGCATATCATTTTTCATAATACTATTTTAGTAAGATGAAATTCAGACTAAAGCCAAAGATTGTAATAGTTATATCTGTAATCATCGGGTTGATGATGATAGTATCGGCTTATTTTGAGCTGACCCAGAATAAAGAAGAAATATTTCACCTTTTATCGCGGCAGGCAAAATCACTTTCAGAAACTGTTACATTGAGCAGTATCAACACACTTAACTCAAGCATTGAAATTGAAGATCTTATAACCGAACGCTTACTGAACAATGCCAGAATGGTTAGACGGCTTGACAGCTTGAACTCACTAAGCGTTGATAAGCTTATAAATATTGGGAGAGAAAACAATCTTTTCAGAATTAATATCTTCGATAAAAAAGGAGACAGAATTCTCTCAAACAGAGTTCCTGAAGAAGATCATATTCACCCGGAAGGAAAGGTAAACCGTTACAATGAACTTGAACCGATACTTAGCCGAAAAACCGATGTTTTGATAATAGGTTTGAAAACCGCTTCGTTCAGTAACGAGCAGCGTTATGCCGTTGCAATAAGCCGGGCGTTTAATCGCGGTGCTATTGTAATAAATCTTGATGCCAAGGATTTTTTAGAGTTCAGGAAAAAAATTGGCATTGGCAGGATTGTGCAGGACATAAGCGATAACAGCGGCATTGAATATATTGTTCTGCAGGATTCACTGGGAATACTTGCGGCGAGCAGTTCTGTTAAGGAGATGAGCACAATTTCTGATGATGTTTTTCTTCTGCAAGCAATACTGATGGATTCAACTTTAACCAGGATAGTAAACTTTAACGATTCGGAAGTTTACGAAGTAGTGAAAACCCTGAACTATAATGATGAGTTTATCGGAATCTTTAGAATTGGTCTTACACTAGAAGAAATTAGAAGTGCTGAAGCACGAATGATTAGAAGGGTAATAATAATTTCAATTATACTTGCCGCCATAGGCATAATTGTGCTGGGGATAATTATCACAAATCAAAATCTTAAATCTGTTTCAAAAGAGTTTGACCAGTTTAAATCTTTTACAAATTCGCTTATGCAAAATATGGACGAGGCGGTTGTTATAATTAACAAAGATTCTACAATAGTTTTGTTCAACGATTCTGCTAAAATACTTTTTAATATAAAGCGGGATAATGTTGTTGGCAGCAAATTAACTGAACTTGAAGATTGCAATATAAGTTTTATACAGGATGTGGTTTCTGATCAATCAACATTTAAAAGTGTAGAAAAAACAGTTAGTATAAATAATGAGGGAATAGACCTTGGGATAAGTATAACGCCGAATTATAATCTTAACAGAATTTTAGAAAGTTACACTGTTGTAGTTAAAGATCTTACAGAATATAAAAAATTAGAAGAGCAGGCAAAGCGTAACGAAAAGTTACTTGCAATGGGCGAGCTTGCGTCAGGAGTGGCTCACGAAATTCGTAATCCGATCAACTCAATTGGAATGATAGCTCAACGATTAAACAAGGAGTTTACACCAAAAGAAGATACCGAAGAATATTCATCAATTACTATCTTGCTTAAAAACGAAGTGGATAGAATAAATAGAATCATTACCCAGTTTCTTCAATATGCAAAACCGATTGAGCTTCAAAAAACCAACGTTAATGTTGAAAAATTCTTTGCGGAAATTTATCAGTTATTTAAAGACCAGGCAGAGCAAAAAAGTATTTCTTTCAAAGTTGAAGGTGAAAAAGATTTAACGGCTAATTTTGACCCGGAACTTTACAAACAAACAATGATGAATATAATTCAAAATGCATTTGATGCAGTCGACGCAAATGGTGTAGTACAGGTAAAGTACAAATCAGAAAGTGATAAACTAGTAATTACTGTTTCAGATAACGGGCATGGAATACCATCAAAAGATCAAAAAAAAATATTCGATCTTTACTACACTACAAAGAATGAAGGTAATGGTTTAGGATTAAGTATTTCTCAAAAAATAATATCTCAGCATAATGGAATGATTGATATTATAAGCGATAGTAAGGGAACAAATTTTAAAATAACAATTCCAATATCATGAAAGATTATAACCTACTTATTATTGATGATGAGCAATCGCAGCGGGAGCTGCTAAGCGGCTACCTGAAGAAAAAAGGATTTAATGTATACACAGCCGATTCGGGGAGTGTGGGGATAAAGATTGTAAATGAAAACAGTGTAGATATCATTTTTTCCGATTATAAAATGCCTGAGATGACAGGACTTGAAGTACTGGAAAAAGTTCTTAAAATAAATCCGGAAATAAGCTTTGTCATAATAACTGCTTACGGGACTGTGGAAAACGCAGTTAAAGCTATGCGGGTTGGTGCTTATGATTACATTTCGAAACCGGTTGATCTTGATGAACTTGATTTGCTAATTGAACGAATAATAGAACGCAAAAATTTAAAGTCCGAAAATCAATTTTTAAAAACTCAGTTACAGGAAAAACATAATCTCACTTCTGTTATTTCTCAATCTTCTGCTATGGAAGAAGTTTTAAGTGTCGCTTCACGCGCTGCAGAAAGCAAAGCTACAGTTCTTATAACCGGTGAGAACGGAACCGGGAAAGAGGTTGTTGCTAAAGCAATTCATTATGCAAGCCCAAGAAAAGATAAACCTATTATTACGGTTAACATTCCGGCGTTATCAGAAAACTTAGTTGAAAGTGAACTTTTCGGGCATGAAAAAGGTGCTTTTACCAGCGCCGATAAAATGAAGAAAGGCAGGTTTGAAATTGCAAACGGGGGTACAATTTTTTTAGATGAAATTGGTGACATTACACCGAACACTCAGGTTAAGCTTCTGCGAACTTTACAGGAGCATACAATTGAAAGAGTTGGAGGAACGGAAAGCATAGAGATTGATGTTAGAATTCTTGCAGCCACAAACCAGGATCTGGAAAAAAAAATTGAGGAGGGAACTTTTAGAGAAGACTTATTTTATCGATTAAATATTGTAAGAATCCATGTTCCTGCTTTAAATAAAAGACGTGAAGATATTCTTCCACTTATTGAATACTTTTTACAAAAATTTGGGGACGAGAATGGTAAAGAGAATATAGAAATCTCAAAGGAGGCGGCTGATAAATTATTAAAGTATAATTACCCGGGAAATGTTCGCGAGCTTGAGAACATAATTGAAAGAGCTGTGGTTTTATCCCGCAGTAATGTTATTACTGAGTCAGACCTTTCAATGAAAGTAAAGGGTTTAGTAAATGAGGGTGATCTGCTCTTGCCTGAAGGGAGGATGCTAGTTGAACAGGTGGAAGAACTTGAAAAGAAATTAATTTTTGATGCGCTTGCAGAAGTGAAGGGCAATCAAACCAAAGCTGGTAAACTGCTTGGCTTAACTGAAAGAAATTTGC
>CBEPPX010000264.1:0-3573 GCA_965511205.1 uncultured Ignavibacteriales bacterium
TTTTGCTTTAACGTGTGATGGAAAACCAGCGCCGCCAGCACCAACAACTCCTGCATCAAATATTTTTTCTGATAAAGACATAGAATTAATATACTTTATGTATTAACTACAGGTTTAAATCCGGTAATAGCAAATTAACAATTTTGCAAAACAATATTCTTCAATGCTTCAATCCACATTGGGTGATCATTTAAACTCTCCACTAATTGAATTTTTTCACCGCCATGTTTTTCAAATATCTGCTGATATTCTTTTCCTATTTCTATTGTTGTTTCAAGACAATCGGAAACAAAAGCAGGGCTAAATACTAAAAGTTTCTTTGCTCTCTTTTTTGCTTGCTCAATAATAACCTTGTCCGAAAAAGGTTCAATCCATTTTTTATCTAACCGCGATTGAAAACAAACAGTATATATTTCCTCAGATATATTTAACTTTTCTGCTAACAGTCTGGTAGTTGCATAACATGTGGCTTTGTAACAATATTTATTTTCTTCAGTTATTTCGTTTTCGCAATTGTGCTCCTCGCAGAGCCTTCCATCTTCATATACTTTATCAACCTGTCTAATCGGTAAACCATGGTAACTGAAAAGTATGTGGTCATATTCATCAAGATTATATTTTTTTGCCTGCTCGGCGATTGTATCTAAATATCCTTCGTTATCGTAAAACTGACTGATTATTTTAATTTCGGGAATTATCCACCATTTGCTGATGAGTTTCATTGCTTTATCAATTGCGGATCCGCTGCTTGCAGAAGCATAGTGAGGAAATAAGGGAAGGATTATAATTTTATTATAATTTTTCTTTTCCATCTCTCCAATCACATTGTCCAACCCGGGATTCTGATAACGCATCGCAAGTTCAACTTTATATTTTTCACCAAGTGCCTCTTGTAATTTCATTTGAACAGATTTACCATAAATTAGAATTGGTGAGCCATTTTCTGTCCATAATTCTTTATAAATTTTTGCTGATTTGGGTGCACGAAAAGGAACAATAATAAAGTTCACAAGAAAGAATCTGGCAATGGCTGGAATATCAATTACGCGTGGATCGTTTAGAAATTCAAAAAGATATTTTCTTACATCTTTAGTTGATGGGCTGTCGGGAGTTCCAAGATTTATTAATAACACACAGGTTTTCGGTTCCATAAAATCAGTATTATTTATTTTTAAGGTTCATCGGAAAGATATTGAAATTTTATTTCATTCTGATTATTATCTTAATGGAACTGTAATACCAAAATGTAAACCACAATACAAATCTAAAGCAGATTACTATTTAAACTTGTAAGTGCTTATATTTAATTTTATTCACAGAGGACTGATAAACATTTTTACTCAATTCCAGGAGAATGAATGAAGAACAAAATTGTGGTTGCTGATTTTAATAATCTTGAAGATAAAAAACCAATATATGCACTTGTAAGTAAAACCGATCTTGTTATTATTAAGTACGATGAAAATGTTTCCGTTTTTTACGGAAGATGTCTTCATCGTGGTGCACTTTTGGCGGATGGTTATGTTGATGGACATAACCTGATTTGCGGTGTACATAACTGGGATTACCGACTTGACACAGGAATTAGTGAATACAACAACGAAGAAAAGCTGCACAAGTTTACATCAATTGTTGAAAAAGGAAATATTTATGTTGATGAAGAAGAGATTAAGGAGTTTGAAAAGGAATTTCCTCCAAATATAAATCGCGATGAATACCTTGGATTGTATGAATCCACGCATGCAACTCCGGAAGAAGATACGGCTGGTGAAATACAGCACCTTGCAAAATATGGATTATCAAAAGTCGGGCATCATGGTTTTGTTACCTCAATGGGAGTTGGAAGAAATAAGCTGCCAAAGTGGGATGATATACAAATTCTTCCTGCGCAGCTTGCTCGTCTTCCGCATTTGGAAGATGTTGAGATTGGAACTAATGTAAAAATTGGAAATGCTTCTAACAAACCACTCGAGTTAAAAATTCCTCTTTTTGTTTCCGATATGAGCTATGGTGCTTTATCTGAAGAAGCAAAAATATCTCTTGCAAAAGGAGCAGAGCTTGCAGGCACTGGAATCTGTTCGGGTGAGGGCGGTATGCTGCCTGAAGAACAGGCAGCGAACAGCAGGTATTTTTATGAGCTGGCTTCGGCTAAGTTTGGATTTGAGATGGAGCTTTTGAAGAAGGTACAAGCATTTCATTTTAAAGGCGGGCAGGGCGCTAAAACAGGAACAGGCGGGCACCTGCCAGGAGATAAAAACAGGGGAAAGATAAGTAAGGTAAGAGGAATTCCGGAAGGTGAACCAGCTATTTCTCCGCCAAGGTTTTCTGATTTAACTTCGCCAAAGGAGTTTAAAAACTTTGCAAAAGAGGTTCGGGATTTTACAGGCGGCATTCCAATTGGGTTCAAACTATCTGCAAATCATATTGAAGAAGATATTGATGCAGCAATTGAAATTGGTGTTGATTATATAATTCTTGATGGTAGAGGCGGTGCAACGGGTGCTGCACCAGCTTTATTCAGAGATAATATTTCCGTTCCAACAATTCCAGCATTAGCAAGAGCACGCAACCATCTTGATAAAAGAGAAGCGAACGATATCACATTAATAATAACCGGGGGATTACGCACTGCCCCTGATTTTATAAAAGCTTTAGCCCTTGGTGCGGATGCTATTGCTGTTTCCAACTCTGCACTGCAGGCAATTGGCTGTCAGGCAATGCGCGCATGTAATACAAATTTCTGTCCAGTTGGAATCGCAACGCAAAAGGAAAGTTTAAGAAGCAGAATAAATATTAATCTTTCTGCAAAAAGATTAGAAAATTTTTTTAATGCAACAACAGAATTAATGCAGGTTATGGCTCGTGCATGCGGGCATGATCACCTAAGCCAATTCTGCAAAGATGATATTGCAACCTTTGATAGAGATATGGCTTACTTAACAGGAATAAAGTATGGTGGGGCTGTTTCATTGTAGTGGTTAGAAGTCAGAATAATGTTTGCTTTGCGTAAAATTAATTTGCCAATAATTTCACGCGTTATCACGAATTCATTCAGGAGAATAAATTGAAAAACAAATTAACCTGGCATAAAGTATTAAGTAAAGATGAACTTCCGGAAGGAAGAGTAAAAACAGTTACGGCTGGAACTCAATCCTTTGCATTGTCTCACTTCGAAGGGAAGTACTGCGCACTGAATAATAAATGTCCGCATCAAGGAGGCCCCTTAGGTGAAGGACAAATAGAAAATGGCTGGTTGCGTTGTCCCTGGCATGGATATGATTACCATCCCTGCACAGGAAGACCTCCGGGGGGATTTGAAGATGCTGTTGTGGCAATACCTGTTGAAGAACGGGATGACGGAATTTATATTGGAATAGAAGCGGAACAACCGCACGAGACTACAGTTTCTGATGTGATGGTTGAAACAATGATCAACTGGGGAGTCACGCATGTATTTGGAATGGTTGGGCATTCCAATTTAGGGCTCGCAGATGCTTTCCGCAGAAAAGTTATAGAAGGAAAGCTTAACTATATAGGAATCCGGCATGAAGGTGCTGCATCATTTGCTGCTTC
>CBEPPX010000265.1:0-3563 GCA_965511205.1 uncultured Ignavibacteriales bacterium
CTAAATTCGTGTCTCCACTCTTTCATATCTTCGCGGAAATGATTTAATTCTTCGCGCAGCATTTTCATCTGCTCCTTCATCATTTCTTCATCGTAATAAGGAAATGCGTCATCAAATTCAAACCTGAATTTGTTAGCCATGGAATCATTAAAATATTCGAATTGCTTCCAGTTGTATGAGTTGATTGAATCAATTAATATTTCGTGCGAATTGAGAAGTGAATCTAAATTATAATTTTCATATTTGTATTCATAGGTTTGAAGAGAGTCATCTTCATAATATTCTATTCTAAATCCTTCCTGTAAATGTTCAATCTCCGGAATATGGACAGTTATTTGATCAAAGTTCTTAGTTGCTACTCTAATAATTTCATTTATGCTGTCAAGATCAGGAATATCAAATTCAGGGATTTCGAAACGAGAGAGATTCACACGGCAATTATTAGAATCGATAATAATGTGGAACATCTCTTCCCGCTCTAATCTTTTTTCCAGCCTGTTGAATGTTGTATCGTAACGAATATTTATTTCAACTCTGGCTAATTCTTTACCAACATCTTTAAGGTTCTCCCGCATTTCTGCAAAGTTCTCTTCATACTCTTCATAATCAAATTCAAATCTTTCAGAAAAAATTGAATCGGGTGTAAGGAAAATATAATTATGATCGGGTGTTTCCTTAAGCAGGTTAACAGCGTTTACTATCTGCACGCGATCTTCGTTCGAAAAACCTGCTGGTACAACTTTATAGTACTGTTCCTTGTTTAAATCTTCAGCAAGTACAAGCAGATCGGCAAAAATCGCTTTCCGGTAATTCCACAAATTAGGATTTATGGCAACGGTATTATTTTCATTAACCAGCACCTGCGATTCCAAAGCTTTTGCATACCCGCCAATAATCGAATCAACTTTCATCCGCTGTTTTTCATCAAGCTTTAATGCCTGGATAAATTTTTCATAGTTATTTTTTTCTTCTTCGTAACCAGCAGTCTTAATCTCAAAATATTCTTTACCGGTTTCATCATACTCAAGGTGAAGGTATTGTTTACGTGAATTATCGAGTGGGAGTTCTTTATTAAAGGCGAAGTTGAAAATATCTTCGTTATTAAGATCGGCAGCAAATAACAACGGCTGCAGGTTTTCTTTATAGAATCCTGCAATGTTGGTTTTCTGTTCTTCCCATAAATTATTTATAATTTCCGGGTTGAACTTTAAGACGACCATCAAAATAATTGTAGCTGCAGCCAAACCAATTGCCGGGTACCATCTCTTTATTTTATAAGAAGATGATTTGCGGTTTTCAAGCTCAGCCATTAGTCGTGTTTCAAAGAAAGGTGATTCCGGAATCTGCTTTACAGATGAGGTTAATTCTTTTAATCTCTTAAGTTCTTCAAGATGCTTCTGCAGTTCTAAAGAAGACTTTATCTTCTTCTCAAATTTTTCAATCTCTTCCGGCGAAAGTTCACCATCTATGTAACTTGATAATAATTTCAGATCTTCTCTATTCTCTTTCATCATCTCAATTCCGATTCCATTGGCTTTAAAATGTTACGCAAACCTTCTCTTGCCCTGAATATTCTCGATTTAACTGTTCCCATTTCGCAGCGTAATGTTTCTGAAATTTCCTGGTAACTGAATCCTTCAATATCTTTAAGAAGAAGCGGGGCTCGTAATTTTGCAGGTAACTCCGATATAGCATTCATTACAATATTCGATACATCTTTATTTTCAACATCAATTCCTCTTCCGGTTTCTCCCTCAGCTTCTTTAATTGGGATAAATATCTTACGCACATTTATTTTTCTTAGGTGATCTTTACACTTATTAACTGTAATCCTGTAGAGCCAGGTTGTAAATTGAGATTCAAACCTGAAATGTTTAAGATTTTTATAAACCGTAATAAATACTTCCTGTGCAATGTCATCTACAGAACTGCTGTTGCTAATTGTTAAATAAATTATATTTCTAACTTTTTCCTTATGTCTTTTAACCAATAATTGGAATACGGAACTATCACCGTCAATAAATCTCTTTATTAGTGAAAAATCATCTTCTAATTCCAATATTTGGGGTTGCGGCAAATCTTTATTTTTATTTTTTGAATTCATTTTTTAGACGGTAAAAGGGTTTAATTGTTCCATTACAAATTCATAATATAGTTTAACTCTGTGAATATAATTAACTGCTAACCATTACTTGCAAAAGTAGAGACGTCTTCTTAAATTGAATCGAAAATTTTAAGGAGTAATATATGAAAATCAAAACCACTGAAAAATACGAAGCAGTTGTACTCGAATTAAAGGGAAATGTGATGGGTGGCGATGACACTAAAGAATTTAACGAGGTTTTACACAAATTAATTGATGGTGGAAAAACAAGAGTTGTATTAGATTTGGGGGGTGTAAAATTTATGAATAGTTCCGGTTTAGGAATGTTGATTGGCGGACTTACAACCATGAAAAAAGCCGAAGGACACCTGAAACTTGCAAACGTAACCGAAAAAATTGAGAGCTTACTGATAATTACCAAGCTGATAAAAATATTTGAGAGTTTTGATTCTGTTGATGATGCAGTTAAGTCTTTTTCAGACTAATTTTTTTAACTAATTTTTTACCACTTAAACTCCGGGTTTAGTAATCCGGAGTTTTTATTTTGCCTTAAATATAAATCATTCCAATAAAGTTATCTTTTATTTATATAGGTTATAATAATGAGCGTTACAGTATTAGTTGGCAGCCAGTGGGGCGATGAAGGTAAAGGAAAAATTGTTGATATTCTTAGTGAAAAATATGATGTGGTGACAAGATACCAGGGCGGTGCAAATGCAGGGCACACTGTTGAGATAGGAGACAAACAATATATTCTTCATCTTATTCCATCAGGAATATTAAGAGAAAATGTAATTTGTGTTATAGGCAACGGTGTTGTGATTGATCCGGTTGCATTGCTGGAGGAAATTAGATTGTTGGAAGAAAACGGGATAAGTGTTAAGGGACGGTTATTCATAAGCCACAATGCTCACCTTATAATGCCTTATCACAAACTACTTGATTCAATTAAAGAAAAAGCAGAACAAAAAATAGGTTCTACCGGCAGAGGAATTGGACCTTGTTACACAGATAAGTTTGCAAGAAAAGGAATAAGAATTGTTGATTTGCTGAACAGGAAAGTGCTGGAAGAAAAAATCAGGACAAACCTTGAAGAAAAAAATACTCTTCTAAAAAATGTTTATGATCATGAAGGATTGGATGCAGATAAAATTGTTAATGAATATTTGCAGTTTGATGAAGCAATTGATAGTTACATTACAGACGTGCCTGCATATCTTAGCAAGGTAATTGCAGAGGGTAAATCTGTTTTGCTGGAAGGAGCGCAGGGAGCCCTGCTGGATGTTGATTTTGGGACTTACCCTTATGTCACCTCCTCAAGCCCAACATCGGGTGGTGCTTGCACCGGAACTGGAATACCACCAACAAAAATTGATTCGGTTTTTGGAATTGTTAAAGCATACACTACAAGAGTTGGTAATGGTCCTTTCCCATCAGAGCTTGAAGATGCTGATGGTGA
>CBEPPX010000266.1:0-3558 GCA_965511205.1 uncultured Ignavibacteriales bacterium
AAATAGTATTAATTATCATTTTTTTCTATCTTTTTCACGTGGTATAAGTTTATATATCTTTTTATCTGCCTCGCTTATATCAACAATATCATATATCACCGACTTTTTTTTGTAATCAATTCCCAGCTCATTGAAAAAATCCTTAGTATTTAAATAATAGTATTGTCCTGCCTTATTAGCTTTCATTGCCATTTCATTGCTATCCTCTGTAATCATTAAGTAGATAGAATCGTCCTTCTTACTTTCTCTATTTGTGCCAATCATTACATATATATTTTGATTCAATCCAATTTTATCAATTGCTAATTGCGAAAATCCTAATTTACCACTCTTATGTATTGCCGCTTTAATTACGCCTGTAGTTGGCTTCCAGAAACTGATATCCATATTAAACTCCTTTATTTACATATGTAATATAGTAAATATTCATAAAATATCAAATGCACTTAACATTTATTTCTTTGTGTACTTCCTTGTATAGAATAAAAGCTGGTTTTGTTGGTTTTTAAGAAATTTTACAAATAAAAAGAATATGGGTTTTTTACAAAAGGCAGGTTACAAATCCAGGCTACTGTTGGTTAAGCCCCTGCGCAACACTACGTGCTTCCGATTCAGTGAAGTTACCTGCAACAATGGCTCTGCCAACACTAATCGGAGCCCTGATAATCGGAGCGGAGACAAGCTGTCCATTCAATACCATTCCACACTTCTTACCTACATTGCGTGTGGTCAACTCTTCGAATTTACTTGTACCTTCAGCTGTAAGTAAGAGTTCAATTGCAGGGCGCCCAGCTTGCACTATCACAATTGCTGAATCAACATCAGACTCGTTGATAAGAACTTCTTTGTGAAGATAAAAACTTTCCCCGGTTGGATCGAATACCATTTCCGTCAATCCAGGGGCTGGCTCGTTTTCGGCAATCCGGAACTCCAGTGTAACCCTGTCAATTTTTGAGCATGCATAGAATGTTATAAAAAATAATGCGATAATCACTATTAATTGTTTTACCACGGTATTTCTTTTTCTATCAATTACCTATTTGCTTTACCTGCAATAAGCATTCATTAGCAACTTAACTCAAAAACAGAAAAGCAACAACCCATCTCCACTACGTTACGACGTGCAGGCCTGTTCACAGAATGCAGATTACGGAATCAGAACATAATAGTTCTGAACAATAGGCAAATAAATTATTTAACTTTGTATCGTAATTTATATTGAATTTTCTACTTCCTGCTTATGCAATTATAGGTATCATTTTACATTGAGTATTAAGAGACAAATGAAACAATGAAAAATTTTAACAACTACATCGGTCTGTTTGCAGATCATTATGAATTTACTATGGCACAGGGATATTTCCTGGATGGAAGAGAAAGCTGTCCCGCCGGTTTCGATTACTTCTTCAGAAAAAATCCGTTTGATTCAGGATATACGGTGTTCGCCGGTCTTTATGATCTGCTCGAGATGATAACTCAATTTAAATTCAATGATGATTCCATTGATCATCTGAAAAAAACAGGATTTAACGATGAATTCCTAGATTATCTAAAAAAGTTTAGTTTTAATGGAAATATAGTTGCACCAAAAGAGGGTGAAATAGTTTTCTGTAACGAGCCGATTGTACATGTTGAAGGAAATATAATCGAAACACAATTGATAGAATCGCTTTTATTGAATATGCTGAATTTCCAATCACTTATTGCAACTAAAGCATCCAGGCTGCGGCATTCTGCAGGACATAGAGACTTAGTAGATTTCGGATTAAGGAGAGCGCAGGGTTTATCTGCTATTCACGCAAGTAAAGCTGCAATTATTGGCGGAGTTAACAGTACATCAAATGTTTATAGTTCATTTGCGTTTGGAGTTAGTTCATCAGGCACACAGGCACATTCATGGATACAGAGTTATCCTGACGAACTAACCGCATTCAGAAAATTTGCAAAAGCTTTTCCGCAGAAGTGTGTTCTTCTTGTTGATACTAATAACACATTGAATAGCGGGGTACCAAATGCAATTATTGTTGCAAAGGAGATGGAAGAACAGGGTGAAAAACTTTATGCTGTACGATTGGACAGCGGTGATTTAGCTTACCTGAGTAAAAAAGCCCGTAATGTTCTGGATGAAGCAAATTTGAATTACGTTAAAATAATTGCTTCAAATCAACTTAATGAGCACCTGATTAAAAGTCTCATTGAGCAAGGTGCTCCAATTGATGCTTTCGGAGTTGGAACGAATTTAATAACGGGACAGTGCGACGCAGCGCTTGATGGTGTTTATAAATTAAGCATGATAGACAATAAACCCACTCTTAAACTCACAGAAAATGTTAATAAGGTTTCTTTACCTGGTGTAAAAAAGATTTACCGGTATTATAACGGCGATGGTAAATTTTATGCCGACGGTATTCTCCTGGATGAGGAAGAAAATATTCAACAAATATGTCATCCGCTTCAATCAGATAAAAGCAGCAAGGTTAGTGAGATGGAAAAAGAGGAACTAATAGAAAAAGTGATGGAAAAAGGAGAGATAAAAATTGAGAATAAAAGTGTTAAAGAAATTTCGGAATATGTTAAACACAGATTAACTCTTTTGCCCGAAGAGCATAAACGTTTTGAAAATCCGCATTTGTATAAAATTGGAATAAGTACAAAACTATTCGAACTTAGAATTAAATTAATTGAAGAATTTCATCAAAGATAAGTAAAGGTACAAAATGAGCTCTGCTCTTTTAATCGTGGACGTGCAGAATGATTTTTGTCCAGGTGGAGCATTACCTACACCAAAGGGTGATAATGTTGTTCCTGTAATTAATAAATTAATGGATAAATTCTCCCTGGTTATTGCTTCCAGGGACTGGCATCCTGAAAATTCAAATCATTTCAAAATTTGGCCTGTTCACTGTGTTAGGGAAACTTATGGTGCAGATTTCCCCGGTGAATTACACACTGATAAATTGGATGAAATTTTTGTGAAAGGTACCGGTACGATAGATGACGGTTATTCTGCTTTCGAAGCAACAAACAAAAATCTTGCTGAATATCTTAAAGAAAATAGTGCAGATGAACTTTATATAACAGGTTTAACTGCTGAGTATTGTGTTAAATCCACTGTGCTTGATGCTCTTAAAAACGGGTTTAAAACTTATATTATAAAAGACGCTGTCGAGGGAATCAGACTGGGTGAAGGTGATTTTGAAAAAGCATTTGAAGATATGAAAGAAGCGGGTGCTGTTGTTCTTTCATCGGATGAACTTACAATTTGATAGTTATAGGAATTAACCTGCCTACCGAATTCAGGTAACAAAACTGTGCTACGGAAAATTCGGTTGTAAGGTTGAGAGACTGGTTAGCTGTATTGATTTACAACTAAAAGGATACTGGCTTTTTTTCTTTATAAATTTTTTCTATTCTTTCTTTATTATAAGTTATGGCAGAAAGTGCTTTTTCAAATAACTTACTTACCAAAGATTTATCGGAAATATATTTAGCGTTTACAGATATTTCCCCAATTTTCCATAAACTAACAGCTATTTGTGTTGATATTGAACCTTGCGG
>CBEPPX010000267.1:0-3553 GCA_965511205.1 uncultured Ignavibacteriales bacterium
AAAAGTAAATTTTTATTGTCAATTATTCGTTATAAGCTAAATTTATCTAAAATAGTTGTTTGCAATATAGGGATTCTGAAGGATATTTAATTTTATCACTTCATGATTTTACAAAAATAAAGCCAATAATTGTGCATCTGCGAACCATCATAAATTATAATTTGAGTTAAGTTAATATTGGACAAAAAGTTAGAAAATGCGTTAAAAAAGTACTTTGGATTTGAAGTTTTCAGGAACGGGCAGCAAGAAATAATTGATACTATTCTTGGTGGGAAAAATGTTCTGGCAGTTCTTCCAACCGGTGCCGGTAAATCTCTCTGCTATCAACTTCCTTCTCTGATATCAGATAATTTTTCAATTGTAATTTCACCACTTATTGCATTAATGAAAGACCAGGTTGACAGCTTGAACAGACGTGAAGAAGTGGCTGCCTTTATAAATAGCACGATGGATTTCAACGAATCAGAACAGGTTCTGCAAAAAATTGCTTTTGGTAAAATTAAACTGCTCTACATTGCGCCGGAAAAACTTGAAAGCATAAAATTTGCTGATAGAATAAAAACTCTCAATCCGTATTTTTTATTTGTTGATGAAGCACATTGCATAAGTGAATGGGGACATAACTTCAGACCAAGTTATTCAAAAATAAAAGACTTTATAGGTTATACGTCAATTAAAAAAGTTGCAGCGTTTACTGCAACCGCAACTCCAGAAGTTGTGAAGGATATTGTAATACAGCTGCAATTTAAGGATCCGCAAATTTTTGTAAGAGGATTTGAAAGAGATAATCTTCATTTAAATGTTCTCTTTCCTAAAAACAAAAAACAGAAATGCCTTGAACTGCTAAGACAAACCGAAGGAGCTGCAATTATTTACACTGCAACCCGTAAGAATGCAGAAGAAATATCAGAGTTTTTAAATCTGCACAAATACAAATGTCATTTCTATCACGCAGGTTTACAGCCGCCCATAAGAAGAAAAATTCAGGATGAGTTTAGCAATGGTGAAATAAATATTATAGCTGCAACAAACGCTTTCGGGATGGGGATTGATAAAAAAGATATAAGGTTAGTCATTCATTATGATACAACCGGTTCTGTAGAAAATTTTTACCAGGAAATAGGAAGAGCGGGCAGAGATGGGAAACCATCATACACTTACCTGCTTTATGATGATAAGGATATTTCAATTCATAATTTTTTTATAAGAAATTCTCATCCCGACAAACAGATCATTCAAACTATTTACAAAGCTATTTGTGATTATAACTCGGTTGCAGTTGGTTCGATAACTGAAAATGAATTGATTGTTGACCCCGAATATATTTCCAATTATGCAGGGATTTCAATCTCAAGAGGATTATTACACGCTTCGTTAAGATATCTTGAAAGAGCCGGTTACCTTAGGCAGGTTTCTGAATTCGAGAAAAAAGATTCCATAAGTTTTACGATGGAGAAGAGCAGGTTAAAACAATTCGTGAGTAAAACCAGCAATGAGGAATTTAAAAATATTATTCTTCAACTGCTCCGCGAATTTGGCAGCGTGTTATTTGCAGGTAGTAAAAGTATCCAGGTGAATAAACTTGCATCATCATTAAGCTTACCTGTGCCCGTTTTGTATGATATCCTGACAACTCTCGATAATCTTGGAATTATTTCATTTCAAAAAGCAATTGAAAAAGAAACTATACTACTTGCTGCACCCAGGGCGGCGGACGATAAACTCATCCTAAATTATAAGATGATAAACGAAAGTTATATAAATGCACAGCGCAAACTTAACTTGATGACAGAGTTTGCTTATACAAAAAAGTGCAGGTTTAACTTTATACTAAATTACTTCGGAGAGCACCTTATAGATTACCGCTGCGATAAATGCGATAACTGTCTTGAAGGTAAAAGGATAACCGATTCCACTGTAGAATATATTTCGGAAATAATAATTAGAACCCTGGATGAAGCCGAAAAACCGATTGATGAAAATGCACTGATCAACATTTTGCAGGGTAATAAACTAAAAGAGAGTTTTGAAAAGTTTAGAGAATTTGGAACGTGCACAAACTTCGATAAGGATGATATTAAAATTATAGTGCAGGAACTTGCGGCTAAACAAATTATCAGCAGGACGAGTGGTGCAAAAAGATTTTTAGATCTTACAGATAAAGGAAAAGAGAAATTAGTAAAAACAGGCGCTATCACAGAAGAAGCTAAACCAAAAAAGGATTATGAAGAGAATCTTTACCTTTTTAACCTGCTTAGAGATGCAAGAAAAAAAGCATCTGAAAAATTTTTGCAAACAGGCAATGTTATATGTCCTGATGACTTGCTTAGAGAAATAGTTGAAAAGAAACCGGTTACAAAAGCGAGGTTGTTAGCTATATCCGGTTTTAATAACAGGATGTTTAATAAAATCGGGAATGATTTTTTAGAGCTCATTAATGATTTTATAAAAAATAATCCGGTTAAAATCGATAGTAACGAAGACCGTACTCTTCCGAAAAATATTCACAACACTTATGAACTACTTTTAAGGAAATATTCGCTGCAAAGTATCTCGGAATTAAGAAAACTTTCGGAAGCCGTAATATCTATGCAGATTGAAACCATTATTGAATACAAACCGGAAACTGATATTGCTTTTTTATTTGAAGATGAGGTTTTTGAATTGATAAAAAAACAAGTTGAGATTGGTTATAATAATTTAAAAGATCTTAAAGAAAAGCTCCCCTCATCTGTACCTTATTCTCTTATACGAATAGCGGCTGCAAAGTTAAAATATACTAATCGTTCTTAGTCTTTGGTTTTTAATACCTCAAGGTAAGCAATTGCTTTATCAAAAAATTCCTCCCAATTTTCTGGCGATGAATTATATTTTGCAACCGTTTTATCATACAATTCGGAAGTTATATTATGTTTGGTAAAAACTATTTCTTTAAGTGAATCGAGAGGAAGCGGGTTTACTCTTGTTGTATCCTGAACCATCATCAAATCAACATAAACCTTTATAAATTTTTCTTCGGGCATTATCTCTTCTTCAGAACAACTATTTATTATAAAAGTTGGTAGGATTAATAAGAGAAGAAAAATTTTGAAAGATAATTTTTTCACTATTAATTCATCTTCTTGCTTGCTTCAAATAATGTTTTCTTTTCTTTTTCCGTAAGATTCTGATAACCTGACTTGCTTATTTTATCAAGAATTTCATCAATATCTTCCTGTGTAATTTTTTCATCGACATCGTCCTTTAAATCATAAAATTTAGCTTCTTTAACTTCATCATCTTTCTTCCTGAACCTTTCTGTAATCCCGCTGAAAATATTCGGTGGTTTTTCACTGGTTCGGTAGTATGATTTATTGAACATGTGTTTAAGGGTAACGTCTATTCGTTTATCCAGCATAATAAAAATAAAACCAGCAATTGCTCCACCAAGGTGCGCAAGGTGAGCAACATTACTACCTGCATCTCCTATCCAGAAGATTTCCAGTACGAATAAAAATCCAATAAGGTACTTTGCTTTTATCGGAATTAGAAACCAGAGAAATATTAAACGATC
>CBEPPX010000268.1:0-3546 GCA_965511205.1 uncultured Ignavibacteriales bacterium
CATCACGGGCAGATATGGCCGGGAAATATTATTACAAATCTTATTTATGAAATCAGTTGGGGATATAAGAAGAAAGGAAAGACACATTATTATGTTACTTCTGGTGCAGGAACCTGGGGACCACCTGTGCGGACAGGAAGCAAATCTGAAATTGTGAATATCAAAGTAAAATTCTCTAATTGAATTCCTTCATACAAGCATGTGCAGAAGGTTAAATGTGTTTATGAATGTAGGGTTGAATTGTTTAGAACACAAACGTTATTCCAAATTTAATGTTATCAAATGCTAACCCCGGTTCGCTGGTAAATGGCCAGTTCATCTTATCCTGTCTTAGTTCGTAAATTCCCCATCCCAGTGCGCTCTTTAAAAGGAAAAAGACTACAGGTCCTGCAGCAGGAGATGAGTCAAGGATTTCGTTTATAAAAGCATCCAGCAAACCATGAGCAATTAATTCAAGAATGCCGCTTCCTGCCCATTTCCAGAAAAGATGTCTTTCAAAGACTATCGATCGTTCAAACCCGGCTTCCACTGTAAGCAAACTGGTTGCCAGGAATCTGATGCCGGTTTCGTTGCTGGAACCAAACCTGAATGTACCATCATACAATTTTTTTACTCTTTCATCGTTCGAATTGAGTGAGTCATCTCCAAAATCAATTCGCGTCCAATCCGTAGAATGAGCAAAGTATGGAACCACCGAACTACTCTCTCCTAATTTATAGCCGTACCCGCTGGCTCTTCCAAAACCAAACCGCCAGTTTTTTGTTTCAATATCACTCGTTATCTCCGATCCACCGGCTAACTTTGTGGAATTATTTGAAACAAATATGTAACGGTATCTATGTTTGTTTAAATATTCGGCATAGCTGCTGTTTCTTCTTGTAGTGTAACCAAGTTTTAATTCAATTAAATTATTATTTGCAAATGGAGCAATAACATCTTTCCTAGAAATATTAGAAAAGCCATAATGTAGCGAGATAGAAGGTTTCTTTTTCCAAGTGTCAACCCATTCTTCAACATCGTCCCAATGCCAATCCCATCCTTCTTCTGCTTCAGTTGAATCCTGTGCGATGATAAATGAAGGGGACAAAAATGACAAAAAGCTAAGTAGCATTAATAATCTTTTAAAAAACATTTTTTCTCCCTGTTTGTTAGCCATTAAAAAATTCAGTTTTATAATACTTAAAAATAGTATATATGTATAACTAAAATAAATTTACGGACAAGTTTCGTTTTATTTAGACAAAAATTGATGCTGAATGGTTAATTAATATTTTTAAAATGATTAACGCAGATTGGATTTTATTATTTCATCAAGGTAAGGATGGAATTTAACCGGCAGATTTTTATACTTTGATTTGAATGATGACTTAATGTGGGTAAAATCTTTATCGCTCGCAATTGCAATATCCTGCTTAACATTTGTAACGAAAGTTTCAATTTTAGTTTGCACTTTATTAACCACTATTTCGTTATCAGTTGAGGCAATGATCGAGGCAGCCATTTCTATCTCAAAATTATTTTCGCAAAGAGTTTTGAAAACAATCCCGCGAAAATTTTCTGCGATCATTGTACGATTTACATTTCCAAGTTCCTTTGCTGTTTCCGAAATTGAAGAATGACTAAACTTTTTTTCCCGTAAAGATTCAAGAACAAGATCTTCAAAATTATACTTACTATCTTTAACAATTTCTTTGGGAAGATCAGATAACCTGATAAGGTCCCGTTTATCGGATTTTGCAAATATAACAGCACGTTTTATAACAGATTCCAGCTCTCTTACATTTCCCTTCCAGTCACAATCAACTAAAGCTTTTAAAACCGATTTTGATAAACTGATTCCGTCTGCTTCATTTGCAAGAAAATGTGCAGCCAGCAGTTCTATATCTTCTTTTCTTTCTCTTAGCGGATGGAGATCAATTCTGAAAACATTTAAACGGTAATAGAGGTCTTCACGGAATTTTCTTTCAGTAACCGCAGTTTCCAGTTCCTTGTTTGTGGCTGCAACAACTCTAACATCAACTCTATGCGGAGTGGAAGAACCAACTTTTTCAATTTCACCCGATTGCAAAACCCTTAGCATTTTTACCTGGAAGTTTTCCGAAGTTTCACCAATTTCATCTAAAAAAATTGTTCCCTTATCAGCGGTTTCAAATCTCCCCGCTTTATCTGCTGAAGCACCTGTAAAAGCGCCCCGCACGTGCCCGAACAGTTCGCTTTCTAAAAGATTTTCTGAAAGTGCCCCACAGTTTACGGTGATAAAGTTTTTATCCTTCCTGCTGCTTAATAAATGTATAGATCTCGCAGCCAGTTCTTTTCCTGTTCCGCTTTCACCGATTATTAAAACAGTTGTGTCAGTGGGAGCGGCTTTCTTTATTAAATCAACAGTCTGTGCCATTACTTCGGAAGAAAAAATGATTCCGAAAAAATTCTCTGCTTTTTTAATTATCGTTATTTCGCTTCTAGTTCTGTCTTCTTCGTTTTCTCTTAGTTTTTCAATATCCGATTTCAGCTTTTTTATTTTATCAAAAATCTGAACCGATCCTTCATCTTCAGAAACATCCAACTCTTTCTGCATACGCGTTAATTCATTTTTCTTTTTAACCAATAAAGATTTTAGTATTTCACTTTCATCAAGTGCACCTTTAAGCAAATGTTTTTTTTCAAGGAAGTAGTAACCCAGGTCTGCTACAGCAATAAGAAAGAAGGGAAGAATGAAAAAAGCATGGGCAATTTTAAAATTAAGGAATGCAAAACAGCTATATGTTATTGCAACAAAAATAAAAAGAGTTGCTAAGTAAATAATAATCTGTTGGAAACGAATCCTAGGAAGAAAATATATGAACAACAAAATTAGCAAAACCAATACGATTGATGATGTGAGATAATATTCGGTAATCATCCATTTTGTGTTTAAAAGATTATCTAAAGAAAATGCATGGAGTGCAATTCCGGGGAGCTGCTCATCAAAGTTTGTTTTTAATGTTGATGCAAACTGAGGATCACTTATTCCAATAATTACAATCTTCCCCTTCAAGCTCTTCAGTTGAGCGCTGCTATTATTTACTAGGTCAAAATATTCTATCAAGCTGTAGTTCCTGAATTGCTTCCACGAAGAGTAAAAATTAATGAGAATGGATTTTGCCGGGCGCTTAACGCTAGAAAGTTTTGTTGAAAATGCTTCTTCTTTAATTCCCTGGTTAATAACTTCAAAAGGAATTACGACCCCATCTTTAAAAATATAATTAAGATGACCTGTACTAAAAGATTCGTTCAGTAGTTTTGGGCTTGGGTAACTGAGTGAATCGGTATAAAAATTATCATCCTTTTTTATTATCCCACCTGCAAGTGAACTTAAAACAACTCTGCCCGATTTTTCAATCTCATTTTGCAGAAGTTTATCATAGATAGTTTGTGTTACCAACCTAGAACTGAGAAAAACTTCTACTCCAATTTTTTTTACATCGAGCTTTGTTAAACTGTTTATAAGCAGCGCATAATAACTTCGTTTGATGGGCCACGGACCAACTCTTTCAATATCCTCTGCGG
>CBEPPX010000269.1:0-3535 GCA_965511205.1 uncultured Ignavibacteriales bacterium
TTAACAGAGTGTATAAGATTAAGCGCTGCATCCGATGATGGGCGGTCACTCGATCTTTGTGAGCCAACCATAACAATCGGAACGGGTGGGTTCTGAATCATAAATGAAAGTGCGGCTGCTGTGTGATGCATAATATCTGTTCCGTGCCCTACAACAATTCCCTGCACACCTTTCTCAATTTCTTTCCCAATTGCCTCGGCAACTCCTTTCCAATGAGACGGACCTATATTTTCACTGAACTCGCCGTAAAGTTTTTCTGTTTCAAGATTACAGTAATCGGCGAGTTCCGGAACTGAACCATAAAGTTCGCCTGGGGAAAACGCTGGGATGACAGCCCCTGTCCTGTAATCGAGCCGGCTTGCAATTGTGCCGCCGGTTCCAAATAACTTTACTCTTGGTTTACCGGGATCATTCGGAAAATCCTGTTCAGGGATTTTATAGTTAGCTTCTTTTCTTCCGTTGATTTTTATATCAGTTACTTTTTCGGCCGAAACTCCAATGTTATAACCGATTGGAAGTTTTAAAACGATATGAAACTCATCTGCCGTTTCAGAACGTGGAAGGATTAAACCTTTATAAGTTCCGCTATCCGTTTCTATAACTACATCGCTCCAAACAGAAGCGTTAAACTTTTTTAATTTGATGAGGGCTGCTCCACGATAACCTTTAAAATCATTTTTATCAGACACTACTTTTGCCCTCCGTTTATAAATCCAATTTTTTCAGCAACGTAAGGAGCGCCTATTCTTCCGCGTAATTTTTTCATCAACAAACCCATAAGAATGTGCTCGGTTTTCTTTTCATTATACAATTTCATCTTTTTTAATTTATCACTTGCAGATACTATATGGAAACTAAGTTCTTTTTCGTTAATCGGTTTGAAGAATATTTCCTCTGTGAATAAACCAAGCTCTATAACATTCTGAAGTGCTGAAAGGATTGCATCACGTGGAATTCTTTTTTCAGAATGTGCTTTTAAAATTTCCGAATAAATATTCTCATTTAACAGTTCAGTATTGTACCCGGTTTTCTTTAACCGTTTTGGATATTGAATAAGAACAACTGCAGCAGTTGTGGGATTAACTTTCCATTCTTTAACTGCTGTTTTAAATAGTGCAGCATATTCTGATATTGAAAGATCACTTATTGTGTCTTCTGGAATTTCTAGCTCTTTATACCATTTAATTCTATCCCAGAATTTTTCAGGCAGCCATTTTTTTAATTCGTTTAATCTATCCTCACTTATTTTTTTAGGTGGAAGATCTGTATCAGGATACATTCTATCTGCCCCGGGCAGTATTCTTTCAAATCCGTTTGTACCATCGCTCAAAGCTTGCCTTGTTTCAGATGGAATACCTATAGTTGCTTCTTTAACACGAATGATTATTTCGTTAGCGGCAGTTTTTGTGTCTTCTTCATTTCCCCAAACAATAATCAGCGTATCGTTCTCTGTTGCCCCCACAAATTTTCTAACCCTTTGCCATTCTGATGAGGTTATAGTATCACTTTTACTATCCGAGTGAATAAGGTTTGGGATTGTAGTTAAACAAGCAATTACACGAACGCGATCGGAAATCTCCTTTGAAAAGTAAGTGTCCGTTTGAGTTTCCCAGTGAAGCAGTTCTGCAAATCCCTTAAGAAGAACACATTTTATATTCAATCCGGCTTCAACGGCTCCTTTAAGCGGAACGTAGTGCGGTTTTTTCAAAATAGTTGTAACATCAAATGATTCGGCTTTAAAAGAGTCGGGAGTAATTTTTCTTTGCTTTAATTCTTCTCTTAATCTTAAAAGATTCCATTGCCTCATAGCTTCATAATAAGTGAGGATGGGAATTTTAGAAATCTTTGGAACACCTTTAATTTCAATCCGCGTTCCGCCTTCCACACTTACATTAACATCTTCGCGCGCTGCACCCATTCCCCGGCGCACACGGTTAGTACTTCTTACAAGTTTACTGCACAACCAGGCAACTTCTGCAACTTCTTGCGGTGTACGCATCGCCGGTTCGGTTACGGTTTCTATTAATGGCATGCCCAGTCTGTCTGCAAGGTAAACTCTTTCGTGCCCAATGTCGCTTACTTCCCTGCAGGAATCTTCTTCAATTGACATCTGAACAATTTCTACCTGGCGATTGTTGTATGGAATTTTTCCATTCAATCCAAAGATTGCTGTTCTCTGAAACCCCGTTGGAATACTTCCATCTAAATATTGCTTTCTTGCTATATGCAGCTCATCAACTATGTTGCAATCGAAAAGCATACCTATACCGAGGGCTATATCCAGAGCGTCATCATTAGCTAAGAAGGGAGGAGTATCATCCATTTCATAAGTGCAAACCGTATTACGATTAATTCTGTAGATGATATTTTTTTTAGTTTTAAACTCCATTAAAGCTGTGCCGTCATATACTCCCATTTCCGAAAGGGTTGGACGCATATGCCTTAGGATTTCAGCATTATATTCTTTACCATATTCGCCAGCGGGGCAGCGGCAGAAAAGTTTTTTTTCTGTTAAAAGCTGTTGATGAATTTCGAGACCGGATTTAAAACCTACGGTGGCATAATCCTCTTTGGTCATTTCTTCGAAGGGTTTGAAGATAAATTCTTTCAATGGTGTGCCGTAACGTTAAATTAAAAAATAAAAAAGTAAATATAATTAGAAAAAATTAAAGGGGGAGGTAAACACTAGGATAGTAAATGAAACATTTGTCAAAAAACTTCCCGGCTAACGTAAAATAAGAATATTGTTGAACCGGGAATAAATAGTTTGACAAAATATTGATTAAGCTAATATGACATATCACTTACTTCAATTATTTCAGCTTCCGGATCATGTTCATGGAGAAAATGAATAAACTCAGGATTGAAATATCTCTGATGTGAACTTTCATATTCTTTCAGCCAGTGTTCTACCTCATTGTGAGGCAGTGAACTTTTCAAGTAGTTTAACTTCTCTTTATCATCATAAATTCGATAATAATAAAGCTGCTTGTCGCTCATAGTTTTTCCTCTACCCTTTTTAACTATTTTCAGAATTTTTTAAAGATGTGTTCAATTATTTTACATCCTACCTTTTTTCTTAATTACATCGTGGGCAATAATGCTTTTTTGAATTTCATTAGTGCCTTCAAATATTCTGTTTATCCTGGAATCTCTGTACATTCTTTCAATTGGTAATTCCTGTGAATAACCCATTCCACCATGAACCTGAACGGCACGATCTGCAATTTTATCAAGCGAATCTGAGCAATAAAGTTTTACAATTGCGGATTGGGTAGAAATTTTCTTACCCAAATCATAATCGGTTGCAGTGCGGTAAACTATTGATTCCATATTATAGATCATAGTTGCCATTTCGGCAAGCATAAATTGAACCGCCTGGAAGTGATCGATGCTCTGCGAAAATTGTTTTCTTTCTTTAGAATATACTGTTGATAACTCGAGCAATTCTTTTGCGGCGCCAAGACAAGCTGCACCCAATCCAAGCCGTCCTGCATCAAGTGTGTGCATTGCAATTAAAAAACCTCTGCCATCT
>CBEPPX010000270.1:0-3528 GCA_965511205.1 uncultured Ignavibacteriales bacterium
TATCGCCGCCGGCAAAAGTATTGGGTTCTTTTGTCTGTCCATTTTCGTCAGTCTTTACCCAGTCTTTTCCTTCATGAAGACTATCTAATCCGGAAAAATCAGGCTCCTGGCTTATTGCAGCAATTACAGTTGTAGTATCAATAAAAAAGAATTCATCAGCAATCGGAACAGGTCTTCTTCTGCCAGAATCATCGGGTTCACCCAATTCCATTTTCTGGCATTTCATTTTAGTTATTAGTTCACCATCTTTTTCAAATTCAATTGGCGCAGCCAGAAATTCCAGGTTGATTCCTTCTTCTTCAGCACCCACAATTTCTTCTTCAATCGCAGGCATTTCATTTCTAGTTCTACGGTAAACAACTGTTACTTCTGCTCCCAGTCTCTTTGAAATACGTGCGGCATCAATTGCAGTATCGCCGCCGCCTACTACAAGAACCTTATCCCCGACTTCAATTGTTTCGCCGGAGTTGATTTTATTTAAGAATTCAGTTCCGGTAAATACATTTGTAGCATCCTCGTTTGGAATACCGAGTAGTTTGCCCTTGTGAGCACCAATTCCAACGAATATTGCATTATAGTTTTTCTGTAAATCTTCGTAAAGAGTGTCTTTTCCAATTATATGATTACATTTAATCTCAACTCCAAAATCTTCTATTCTTTTAATTTCTTTGTCAAGTACATCAGTAGGAAGCCGGTAATCCGGAATTCCATATCTTAACATTCCACCCGGTTTACTAAAAGCTTCGAACACCGTTACTTTATAACCCCGCCTGGTAAGCTGGTACGCACAAGAAAGACCTGCGGGACCCGCACCTATAACTGCAATTTTTTCAGGATGTGCATCTTCTGTTAATCGTTTAAATTGAAAGTTGTTTTCTAATGCATAATCACCAAGAAAACGTTCAATGTTATTTATTCCTACCGCACCTTCCTTCTCAATTCTGTTACAATCGTCTTCGCAGGGATGAGGACAAACTCTACCACAAACTGATGGAAAGGGACTTGTTTCAGATAGAATATTCCATGCTTGTTCAAACGATTCGTGATTTGTCCTTTCTGCACCTTCAGATTGACTGATGGTAGTGATGATTTCTCTAATTTTATTTCCACTTGGACAGTTATTTTTACAAGGTGGTGTTTTCTCTACGAATACAGGACGCAGTGATGAAGATTCTACAGAAGAACCCCCTGCGCTCGAACCTCGCAATCCCCCTAAACCTTTTTTCTTTTTCTTTACAACTTTCGCCATCTAAGTGCTCCTTAATACTTAATTATGCTGAATAACTTTTAAATTGAAATAAAAAAAATATCATCCAGCGTATGGATACATTCCTCTTTTAACATCTTCCAATTGAGCTAAAATTTCATTGTGTTTTTGCTCATCAGTCATCAGGTAACCAAGCAAGTAACGCACGACAAAACTGTTGCTATTCTTTTTTGATTCTTCTGCTAACCTGATTGTTTCTTTTTCTAATTCAATATGCTTTTCAATCATTCCCCAAACTTCGCTTAATTCCTCTGGTTGTAATTGTATTGCTTCTTTTTCAAAACTATCAATTATTACCTGCTGAACTTTTTTATGCATCGCTGAATCTTGTTTGATAATTTCCATCACCTGGCGAACAAGTGTGTTTTTAGTCATTCCGATTATTTCCGAAGTAGATTTTACAGAGGCATCTTCTATTTTTTGCCATTCCCTCAAAGTGGCAACTAATTTTTCATTTAGTTCTTTTTGCTTTGCCATTTTCTTTACCCTTCAATTAATATTTTAGTTTTTTTTAGATCTTGATAATTTCGAGCGCATGCCATCATTCCCTTTACCCATTCTGGTGTAGAAAGCGCATGCGTATGAATATAACATGCAAATACATTTTTGTATGTTAACCCGTCACGTTTTTCGAAGCAGCCAACACCCCGGGAAATTGCAAGTGAGCTTTTAAGTTCCGAATCGTACTCATATATTTTTGAATAGTGGAACTCGTGTCCTTTTATAAAGGTCCCTTTTTCATAAAAAGGATTGTCCTCATCAACAGTGGCTTCACAATATCCATGACCCTGGGGTTTATCGTGCATTTTTATCTTAATGGGCAGAATGCCGGTGAGCTCATATTTCCTTCCTTTCCATTCAATTTCTTCTGCCAGGTACATCAACCCACCACACTCTGCGTAGATAGGTAAACCATCTTCCGCCAATTGTTTTAAGGAAACTATCAGCTCATGATTAAGTGTTAGGTTAATTAAGTTTGTTTCAGGAAAACCACCACCGATATAAAGAGCATCTAAATGTTCTAGATCGTTATTATGAATTGCAGAGATAGGAATTAATTCTGCGCCTGCAGCTGTAAGGTTTTCAAGATTTTCAGGATAATAAAACGAAAATGCCTGATCCTTAAAGTAACCTATATTTACTTTCTCTTTATCAAGATGAAATTCATCTCTGTAAGTTTCTGGTTCTTCATCTTCAAGTAAAGGTGCACTGCCGGCTATTTCTAAAATTTGCGGAATATCAACGTATTCTTCTATAACTTTTCTTAAGTCATCAAGAATAACAGATTTTTGTTCAAACTCATCCGGTGTTATTAATCCTAGATGCCTTGATGGTAAAACATAATTTTCTGGCAGCCCTGGTATCATCCCTAAAACTGGAATTCCCGTAATCTGTTCGATAGCTTCTTTAGCAATTTTTCCATGTCTTTCGCCGGCAACATTGTTAAGAATAACTCCTGCAATATTTAAATCCGGATCAAGTTTAATTGACCCTAGTATTGCAGCTGCTGCAGTCCGGGTAACTTTAGAAATGTTTTGAACAATTATAACCGGAGCTCGAAGTAACTTTGCAAGTTCGGCTGTACTATGAGTACCTTGATTATCAGCCCCATCAAAGAGTCCCCTGTTTCCTTCAATAATACTGATTTCATTATCAGCAGCATTTTTTAAGAAGGATTTTTTTGCAGTTGGAAAACCCATCAAATAGGTATCCAGGTTCCTGGCCGGTTTACCGGAAGCCAAACTAAGCCAGGCAGAATCAATGTAATCAGGTCCTTTTTTAAAGCCGGAAGTGTTCATTCCCTTTTGCTTTAAATAGGCAAGCAGTCCGCAGGCAACCATAGTTTTACCGGAATCACCTGATAAGCCGCTGATTACTATTCTTGGATAACTATTTGACAACATAAATTATATCTGATATCAGTTTTACAAAAAGCAACTAGTTTGCGGCACCTTCTTTATGAGGGATCTCTATAAAACTGCCGCCAAAATATGTATAGACGCATTTTTCGGATTCAACTAATTCTCTGATGGCAAGCTTAGCTAGTTTTTTATCACATTTATCGCCAAACATTTCCAGCACTGCTTTAGTTAAATCAGTCGGCTTCCATTTTTTCTGACCCATACTTTCTTTTATAAGTTTATACATTGCATCGGCAACTTCTTCTACTCCTACTTGCTCTGCCATTTCTATCTCCTTTAATGAGTTAATTGTGCAGATCGTTTATAAGTTAAACCCGCATGTTTAAAGTCATCAATATG
>CBEPPX010000271.1:0-3518 GCA_965511205.1 uncultured Ignavibacteriales bacterium
TAAAACTCCCGGCAGCATATCCCTTAGGGCATATGAGTTGATCGCCGACATAGCAATGTTTACAACTTCAATTGTTTTTTGGGGATAGAGAATGTTAAGTCTTTTCTGAATATATCTTGCAAATGAACCATTTGGTGTAAAAGGAAAACCCGCGGCACTGCTTCCTCCCATAATAAATACTCGGTAGCAATTCACCTTTTTATTTTCATCAAAGATGTTGTTTCCTGCAGAAGGTACATCTTCGGTTGTATAAAAATATCTGTAAGCAATCTCCGGGTTAAGTGTCAATTTCCCTTCTCCTGCAGCTATCCATTGATCATATGTCCTTCCATAATTAAAGGCTCTCAGACTGAGTTCAAGAAGTACAAGAAAAAGAATAGGTATTAAAACCAAAACCAGATAAAACCATTTGGGACTTTTCTTTGAAGATAAAGAGGCAAGATATTCTTCAACAAACTTTATCTCTAAATTCAATTCCTTTGCAATTTGTGTTGCTGTTAATTTTCCATTTTTCTTTTGGATAAGCTTTTTCTGCTTGTTCGATACTGCCAAATAAGATCCTCTGTTGATAACTATTAATATAGCTACATTAAACGAAATATTTTTTCGAACGATGATGTATGAAAAAATAAAAAATATTTGAGCTAAATTAAGCAAGATGGAGGGAAAAACATCATAATTAACAAACACGAAACTCTGTTCAACCGCGAAGTATTTTTTACAGAATTAGTTTCAACGATTATTATTATCTTAACACTCTAATTTATTGTTTGATTAAAAAACTTATAATTTTTATCGAAATTGTCAGGTCAACCCAACCGCTAAAATTATTTATTAAGAACTTATAACAATGCATAAATCTATTATTTTTTTAATACTGCTTCTTTCCCCAGTTACTACATTACCGCAAATTGTTGGTGAGGAAGTTATTGCAAAGGTTGGAAATGATGAAATTACAGAACAGGAATTTTTAGCCAGATATGAATTGACACCGCAAGTTTCTGCTGGCATAAAAGGAATGGAAGAATCTTTAAAGAAAGAAGTTTTGTATTCCATCATTTCAGAAAAACTTTGGGCACTTGAGGCGAATGAGCTGGGGCTTGGCACATCGGATCTGCTAAAATATACTTACAAAGTATATGAGGAAATGTATGTGCGTGATGCACTGTACAAAGAGGAAATCCTTAGCAGAGTTAATTTATCAGATGTATATTTAACAGAAGCATTCCGAAGAAACTCACAGATTCTCCAGGTGAATTATCTTTTTTCATCCAGCCAAGATGAGATAGATTTACTTTATAATCAACTTAGTGAATCTGCCTCTTTCGATTCTCTCCTGGCACTTCGCCCGGAGAGTGCTTTGCAGACAGAAACGTATTACGTGGGCTACGGGCAAATGGATAAAGAAGTTGAAGATATGCTTTACTGTCTGAATATAGGGCAATATACCAAGCCGGTAGAAGCGCCGAATGGATGGTATATTTTTAAACTAATGAAAATAGGGCAAAACATTCTGATGAATCCTGAACAGGCTGATGCGGAACATAAGAAAGTTTTAAAGATTGCCCGCACAACTGTTACGGACAGTATCTACAAAGAATTCTATGAACAGTTTTTCTCTGATATAAATGCTGAAACTAACGGAACTATATTTCAACAGTTTGCTGAAAAAGTAATAAGATCTTTATCTGATAGAAAACAAAATGAGAATATTCCTGATGGAAAAGAGATTCTTCTGAAATCTGATGACTTGTACAGAATAGAAAATGATCTTGGCGCTGAATCTCTTAACGCATTATTTATTGAATTTGATGATCAACCTGTAAAGCTAAAAGAATTTATCCAGTATTTTGCATTTGAAAGCTTTGCTGTTGATACTATAGACAACAATATGATTATGAATAAATTAAATTTACGTGTTAAGAAGTATATTGAACATAAATTACTTTCGCGGGAGGGTTATCACAGGGGATTGCAATTTTCTGCAGATGTACAGCAGCAATTGAATATGTGGAGATCATACTATTTAAGCAATGCTTTAAGAAATAGAATACTCAATAATATTCATGTTACTGATGATGAGTTATTAATTAATTTTCAATCAAAGAAAAAAGAGTTTGCAACAATATCAGATTCTGTTGAAGTAAAGGAAAAATTGAAATTTGAACTTAAACAGAAAAAGTTCAGTCAATTGATTACAGATAAATCAGTTGAATTGGCAAATAAGTACTCTGTTGAGATTGATCAAGGGTTACTTGAATCTTTGGAAGTTACTAACACAACAACAGTGTTCTATCATTATTTAGGATTTGGAGGAAGAATACTTGCCGTGCCAATGACGATTCCAAATTACAATTGGGTACAAACATGGCTTAAACAAGAACCCCTAATACCATAAATATAAATGATTGATTACTATACATAACATTGAATGAAAATAATAAATATATTCTTGGCATCTCAGCATATTACCACGATAGCGCCGCCTGCCTGATTAAGGACGGAGATATTATTGCTGCGGCTCAAGAAGAAAGATTTACCAGGAAGAAACATGATTTTCGGTTTCCCCAGCAAGCCATAAATTTTTGTTTGGATTATGCAAAGATTACCATTGATGACCTTGAAATAGTTGCATTTTACGATAAGCCCTTCCTTAAATTTGAACGAATACTTGAAACATATCTTACTTATGCCCCGATCGGGATTAAGTCCTTTCTCAAAGCAATGCCGCTATGGATAAAAGAAAAAATTTGGATGAAAGAACTCATTAGCAAAAATATTAACTACAATGGTAAAATTATTTTTCCTGAACACCATGAGTCTCACGCTGCATCTGCTTTTTATCCTTCGCCATATAATGAGGCAGCTATTCTTACTATGGATGGCGTGGGTGAGTGGACTACAACAAGTTTTGGTCTTGGGAAAGGTAATAAGATTGAGCTGCAAGCAGATATAAAATTTCCTCATTCTCTGGGTTTGTTATATTCAGCGTTTACTTTTTATACCGGGTTTAAAGTAAATTCCGGTGAGTATAAAGTAATGGGTCTTGCTCCTTATGGTGAACCAAAATACAAAAAACTTATCTACGATCATTTAATTGATGTAAAAGATGATGGTTCATTTAGAATGAATATGGAATACTTTAATTATTGTGTTGGTCTTACGATGACGAATAGAAAGTTTGATAAGCTGTTTGGTGGACCGCCACGAAAGCCGGAGAGCAAAATAACACAACGGGAAATGGATCTTGCCCGATCTCTGCAGGAAGTAACAGAAGAAATTGTACTGAAAATGGGGAATCATGTTTATACTGAGACAGGATTAAAAAATTTAACCTTAGCCGGTGGAGTAGCGTTGAATTGTGTAGCTAACGGAAAATTGTTGAAGGAAGGTCCTTTTGAAAATATATGGATTCAGCCGGCAGCCGGAGATGCCGGCGGTGCGCTTGGTGCAGCACTTTCTGCCTGGTACGGTTACCTGGGAAATAACAGAACCGCAAACGAGATCAATGATTCACA
>CBEPPX010000272.1:0-3501 GCA_965511205.1 uncultured Ignavibacteriales bacterium
CCATCTGCATAACTGCCAAGCTTAATTTGAGTAGGTTTAAACTTTCCATCACCAATCGAAATGATAACGATATCTTTTGTACCGCTTCTTATAACAGCATTTTCAGGAACAACAGGATATTCACCTAAATCAATTCCTTCGATAACTACATTTGCAAACATATCCGGTTTAAGTTCACCATTACTGTTATTTACATCAATTCTGATTTTAACTGTACGCGAAGCTGCTTCAATAGTTGGATAGATGAATGAAATTTTGCCGGTGTAAGTTTTTTCCGGAAGAAAATTAAATTTAATAGTAGCTTTTGAACCAGGTTTAACTTTGGATAGTTCATATTCATAAATATCCGCAGTTAACCAGAGATTAGTTAGGTTAGCAATCCGCAGAAGCGGTGCGCCAGCCATTATCTTTTCACCCTCAAGTATATTTTTATGCATCACAGTACCTGAGTTTAAAGCGTAAAGTGTCATGTTTGTTCTAACTTTTTTTGTCTCAATCAAATCATTGATTTCAGCTTCGGATACATCAAGCAATTGCAGTTTGCGAATAGCATTCTCAACCAATTCATTTCCGGATTTTTTTATGCTCTCCAATGAACTCTGGCTGGAAGTATTCTTATAAGAAAGAGCTGTTAGCAATTCTTGTTGTGCGGCTACAAGCTGCGGCGAGTAAATATCCATTAGCTTCTGCCCTTTGCGTACTTCCTGCCCTGTGTAATTCACATAAAGTTTTTCAATCCAGCCGGAAACTTTTGTTGTAACTATAAACTCCTTTGTTTCATCTTTAAGCAGTACACCGTTAGTAATAACTATTGATGACAATCGTTTTTTCAAAACAATCTCCGTTTTGACGTTCATATTTTGCTGAACTTGTGGATCTATCGTAACTATGCCCTGGGCACCTGATTCATCTTCATAAACGGGAACTAAATCCATTCCCATTTTTGATTTACCCGGCTCATTGTATATTTCATTCGGATCCATTGGTGCTCGCCAGTACAATATTTTTTTCTCACTCGATTTTTTCTGATTATCTTTTTTTATTGGTGTAAGGTTCATTTCGCAGATCGGGCACAAACCGGGTTCATCCGAAATAATTTCCGGGTGCATACCGCAAGTATATAATTGCTTTTCCTCAACTGATGAAATATCTTTACTGTCGCTACTGTTAAAGAAGATAAAGTATCCGGTAACTGCAACAGCAACGATTAGTCCTATTATTACTGCTATTTTTTTAACGTTCATTTTTATTCTCCAATTATAAATTTCTCAAACTTGTGCCAACTAAAAACTCAAGTTCGGCTACCTGTATCAGGTAATCTGTTTTTAACCTGTATAGATTTGTTTCAATTTTAAATAGCTGATCCTGTGCATCGATTACATTTATAAAATCAACTTCGTTAACCTGGTAACTTGCGAGTGCAGAACTAAAATTTTGCTGTGATTGCGGGAGTAAACCTTCCTCAAAAAGTTTTATTCTTTCTTCAATTGATTCCAATTGTGAAACCGAAGCGCCGAAATTGCTATTCAAATTTTGAAGTGCGGAAGAGTACTGGTCGGAATACAACTGCTGCATCGAGACAAACTCCTCAACCTTTGAAGAAACCTTTCCTCCGTAATTAAGCGGGAGCGAAATTCCCACTATCACTGAAAAGAAATCATCTAATGGTGTTTGATTTACAGCAATTTCTTCGCGAAAAGAATACTGAAATCCCAGAGTGAAATTTGGATAGAAATCTTTCTGAGCCGCATTTTGGTTTAGCCGTGCTTTCTGTTCTGCATAAGCTATCCCTTTAAGAAAAGGTCTGTATATCCGGGAAAGAGAATCGAGTTCGTTTACAGATATATCCACAAAAATTATGTCATCAAAATAATTCGTTTCAATTTTGGTATACGGATCTCTAAGCAGCAGTGAATTAAGTTCCGCAAGGACTGATTTTTCTTTACTCTTAAGATCTTCAATTTTCTCTGAGATATTCGTTATCTCAAGCTGTACTTTGATCAGGTTCTGCTGGCTTGCAGTTGCAACTGTATATTTTGTACTTACAACATCAGCAATCTCTTCTAAAAGCTTTTTACTTTCTTCAGAATAGAGCAGTGCTCTTCTTAAATAACTTAACTTGAAATATTTGGTGCTTACCATTTTACGAATTTCATTTACCGCATCATTAATTTCCTGCCTTACAATCGATGTATCAACTGAAGCTGCTTCTGAAATTGCGGATAATTTTCCAGGAAATGGAAACATCTGGCTCAATCCAACAATTTTTCCGGTCATCGGTTCCTGTGTAAAAGAAAATGAGTTTACCGGAAGATTCATCAAACCAAGAGTCAGCATTGGATCAGGAAGATTTGAGTTTTGTTCAATTCTACTGAAAGAAACATCTTTTTTTGCCCTTAACATGTTAAGTTTGGGGCTTACCCTTATTGCTTCTTCTACTAAAAGGTCAAACTCCTGCGGTTGTGCAGTTATGTAAAAGGTGTTAGTTAAAATTATTATTACAGTTAATATTAAATTAATACTTCTCATTTCTTTTCCAGTTTCATTAAGGTTTTAAACAAATCATAAAAATTGGATTAGCTACAGCAGGTTTAAACGCAAGTTTCCTGCTGCAAAATTCTGCAAAGAGAATAGTATAATTTTATATTATAAGGACGGAGTTGAAGATGTAAAGATCGTTCCCGTGCAAGGGAGGTGATGAATCGAAAGCGTAAAGTGAATGTGATTTTACAATTTGTTTATCATTGATTAAAATACTTAATGGTAACTCAATAACTGATGAAGTTAAATCATTCTTTACTTCTTCTTTAAAGTAAAGGAAATCATCCTCAACCTTGTTATCAATAACCTGGGTTTCACAGCAATTAGAATGATCTTCAACAGTTTCGATCTCACATTCAGTTTCCATGGATTCGCAGCCCTGCATTGATTCCGGCTGCTCCATATTCTCACACGTACCACATTGCTCTGCAGATGCTTCTTCCATCATCTTACAAAAATGCATTGTGATCGTGTACCCTGTTGTTGAGAACAAAAAGGATAGTATTAAGCTAACTATGTAAAACTTTTTAATCATTTCTGTGCTAAATGTAAATACTTAATTGTTATAAAGCAATGATAATGCCACTATATATGTTACATAATTCTCATTTATTGTTATACAATTCCAATGTTCTCATAAATTTAGTAAATGATACAGGAAGCGGTTCACGTTATGATGTAAATAAAGGTTACTATTATTACATCGAAGATTACATAAAATTAAAGATGATGAATTTTACGCAAACCTTAAAAGTCGTCACTATTCAATAATAAAAAAGGGACACAATAAATTGTGTCCCTTAAGTATAAAATAATAAATTGAGAAATCTATTTTCTCATCTGTTCAGCGTGTTCTTTTATTTCAGCCAGATCTGTTACCATTTCACTCCATCCATACCACAATGCATAATCAGGATTAGCATGGAAGGTTCCCTGGAATGTTCTCATCCTATGTTTTAA
>CBEPPX010000273.1:0-3499 GCA_965511205.1 uncultured Ignavibacteriales bacterium
AAGTTACATATCCATCTGCAGGAATTGAATATTTAATTGTAGTAGTTGGATTAAACGGATTAGGATAATTCTGTAAAACAAGGAAGTCTGTTGGTACTTCGCCTGTTTCTTCCTCAAGAAAAGTTACCCCGCCGTTGTTTGTATAAAGGATGGTGCCACCATCCCCTACAGCCCAACCATTATTTGCATCGAAAAAAAATATTGAGCTAAAATCTGAATTAGTCCCGCTGTTTTGAGCAGCCCAGTTTAAGCCGCTGTCAGTTGTATGTAAAATTAATCCTGAAAGACCTCCCACCCAGCCATTATTATTATCTATAAAGCGAATCGTATGAAGTCCTTCTGTTGTGTCGCTGTTTTGCGGCTCCCAGTTTGTTCCTCCGTTTGTAGTTTTAAAAATAACCCCCAGGTTTCCAGCCACCCAGCCTGTTGTTTCAGAAATGAAAAATACCGCGCGCAAATAATTAGTTGTTGCAGCAGATTGTGCTATCCAATTGCTTCCCCCGTCTGTAGTTTTGAGAATTTTACTTAAAGTATTGGAAGCATTACCCCCTACTGCCCAACCGGTACTATCATTAACAAAAAATATTCCTCTATAGTTTGCATTGTCAGCAGTTTGAGGCACCCAATTTAAACCACCATCAGTGGTCTTAATTATCTGACTTGGTTCTCCTGCAGCCCACCCCGTCGTGGGAGAAATAAAGAATACTGAATTTAATTGACTGGGAAGAGTGTCAGTCTGAATAGGCCAGGTAGCACCGCCATCAGTAGTATGATGGACCATACCAAGATTTGGTGAAAAATTTCCACCAACAGCCCAACCATCAGACCCGGAAGTGAAGAATACTGATGTGAAATAATTAGTCGTTCCACTTACTTGTTCAGACCAACTATTTCCACCGTCGGTTGTATTAACTATTACACCGTTGTCACCAACAGCCCAACCAGTGAGCCCATCAATAAAAAACACAGAGAATAGTGACGATGTAACTCCACTAGTTTGAGATGTCCATTGAGAAAACGATACTTGTGAAAAAGATAAAAAGAAAAAGCAGAATAAGGTTAGACACTTCATGTTACCTCCTACTGAAGAGTAATGATTATTAAAAGAATACTTCGTGAGAGCGATCTGTAATTAATCTCACGAGGTTATTCAAAAAATCAACTTTGCAACACTAAACTGTATGAGAAGAGAAAAAGTATTGTTTCTAATTAGGTATTATTTTTTTTAAATCCAAGAAGTATCGGTTTGCAAATAGCAACTAAACAGTTTTTCTATCTAATTAAAACAGTAATAAGAAAGTAATACTTAACTGAATGGTGCAGAAAAGAAGTAATGATGATAATTGGCGCTTTCATTTTAATCCCCTTGGTTATTGCTTATCTGTAGCTTAATCGAATAAAAATATTAAGGTAAGAAAAATAAACTTACTGGTAAGAGTGATTGTGGAAGAATATAAAAAAGAAAGGAATAATTTTTGTTTACTTTCTTGCAATGAAATTGAAGTAAATGGAGATAAATTGTGAAATTTCTCGTTATTTTAATGCTTTTAGGCGCCATTGGTGGCGGAGTTTATTATATATCTGCTATTGAAATCGAGAGCGATGTAGAAATTACAGGTAATCTACAAAGATCTCAGCAGACAAATGAAGTTATTTACGATTCAGAAGCATCGGGCAGCTTATATTTCATTGTAGTTAATGGAAAAGTAAAAAATAATTTAAAGAAACCTATCAAGAATGTATTTATTAAATACACTATAGGTGGACAGCAAACCAGTGCAACAATTTTTGATATTGCACCTGGACAAGTATTAGATTTTAACACAAAAGGGATTCAAACTACAGCAGCAAATCCAGAATATTCTTTTGAAGGTGTTTATTACGATGAAACATCTCTGTAGCCCCAGAAATAAATATTAATGCAAAATAAAGTTAACGATTGACAATTAATAAAAAACCCCGCGCTGTTCCGGGGCCTGTGAATCTAAAGTTCAGATCTTTACTGCATCAGGATGACGGCAAGGCGGGCCCCCCCTTTATTTAGTTTATATTCTTATAAAAACAGTTGGGACTATATTCGCTTGATTATTTTTTATCACCAGGTTCAGTTTTAGAAGGCTCTTTTGGTTTCCAGCTATCTTCCGAATCTCCCATTTTACTTTTCCCATCGAACCTGGCACCAGCTTCAATCACCAAAATTTTTGTGAAAATATCTCCCTTAAGATATCCGTTAGGATCAAGCACCAGTTTTTCATTAGCTCTTACAGTTCCGGAAACCTTTCCGCCTATCGTTATAGTATCTGCGTTTATTTGTCCGTTCACTTTTCCCCTTTCGCCCACTACAACATTCCTTTGCGATGAAATATCTCCTTGTATTTCACCCTCTACCCTAATGTTTCCGCTGCTTGTTAGTTTCCCATCTATTTTAACCCCGTTGCTTATTATAGTGGTTTCGTCGGATTGTGATTCTCCGATTGAAGTGC
The DNA here is from genome assembly GCA_965511205.1 of uncultured Ignavibacteriales bacterium. Classification (GTDB taxonomy): domain Bacteria; phylum Bacteroidota; class Ignavibacteria; order Ignavibacteriales; family Ignavibacteriaceae; genus JAZGGS01. Next base: position 2,484 of record CBEPPX010000273.1, read on the forward strand.
TTTTAAGCATAAATGTTTCTCCTTATACAATTAATATTCCCGGCAAATTGCTAAATACCATATTCGCCAACTACAAGTACGATAGTAATATATCCTTATTCCAATGTCAATTGCCACCCAATTCAATAATCCATCCGGTAGATTAACGATTGTTAGATTTATGATATGCAGCGCAGTATAATAAAACTTCTAATTAGTATAAAAATTCCCTTAAGTATCGATTGGCTTGTAGTAAGCAGTTTGTTAGGATTAGCAAGGGCGAGCGGGTGACTCGCCCTTTAAATAATTTCATAGAAATATTATTTCAATAAAATCATCCTTTTTGTTTAAGTAAAAAACCTGCTTGAATTATGTGCAACTAAATACTGTTGAACTTTACCACTTAAAGAATTATCACTAAATTATATTTACAATAATTTAACTATAAATAAAGGGTGATAACTAAATGAAAAAATATTTTCACATTTTACTATTCGTAGCAATCGTTTCTTTTTCTGGCATAGTAAACGCACAAGAAAAACCAATTCAACTTTCCCTGTTCAATCCAATCCAAATATTTCCTGAAAGATCATCAATTGCTGGCCTTCGCTTTAATCTTATTTACGGAAAGAATGCAAATGTTACAGGTCTTGATCTCGGCCTGGTTAATCAAACAACCGGAAAGCAAACCGGAGTTCAGTGGGGCGGTCTTAACCTTAATGATGGTGGTTTTAAAGGATGGCAATCGGGCTTTGTAAATATTACAAAAGGAAGTTCTCTTGGATTACAAACTGCCGCTGTCAATTATCATATGGGGCATTTTAACGGGTTGCAGTTTTCAATCGTAAATTATGCAGCAACGTTAAAAGGTTTGCAGATTGGTTTGATAAATATTATAGGTAAAGGTGGATTCTTGCCTGTGTTCCCAATCTTTAATTTTGATTTTGATTGATTTGTTGATTAAAAGTAAAAAGGGCGAACAAAAGTTCGCCCTTAATTTAATTTCATAGAAATATTATTTCATCAAAACCATTTTC
>CBEPPX010000274.1:0-3484 GCA_965511205.1 uncultured Ignavibacteriales bacterium
ACATACCAAATGATATAAACCACTCACTCCATTATCATATAAAAATTATTAATCATAATAATCCTGATGAATATGAATTAAGTGATAGATTTGCGATAAAGGATTAACGAGTACTACTATCGAATCTCAAACTACTTCAACAAAATCATCTTCTTTGTTGAAATAAATTCACTTGAATTCAGTGTATAGAAATAAATTCCACTGGCAAGAGTAGAGGCATCAAAATCAACAGTGTAATTTCCCGGCTGCATTTTTTCATTCACCAAAGTTATTACTTCCCTGCCAAGAATATCATAAACTTTAAGATTTACTAATCCTGATTCAGGAATTTTAAATTCTATTTTTGTACTTGGATTAAACGGATTGGGATAATTCTGATGAAGTAGAAATTCTGTTGGAATTACTTCACTAAGATCAGTACTAGTAATATTATCAACTCCACCTGAGAAACAGGTAACTTTCCCGTCTCTTGTACCGGCTAATAATTCATAACTATAATTTCCATCAATCGAGGGCATTACATTTACCGAATATAACCAATCGGAGAATTGGTGCTTGAAAATTAGTGAATCCCCTTTTCCATTAATACAATAAAAGAATTCATCTCTGGAACCAACAATAACATCCTCAAATCCATCATCATCAATATCCGGAACAGCCGCAACTCCAAACTGAAAATTCATCTGCCAAAACCACAACTGCGTTCCAGTTCTTCCGCTTAAGCAATTAAAACCATTGTTTGCAAATGAAGCGATTAAAACATCCGGTATCTGGTCATTATCAATATCTTCAATCAAATCTAATTGAATCACTCCTGCTGTAGAACCCAAAGGATAAGTCCATACTATTTGTCCATTTCTTCCGTTCAGGCGATGTATGTTTCCAAAATATTCTGCTGCTATTATATCCGTACTATCGTTTGGTAATTGCAATGCAAGCATTTCTTTTGGTTCATAATCAATCATATCTCGCGTCCATATTGACGTACCATTAAATCCATTAAGAGCTCTTACTGATTGATTGGTACTTCCATTATTACCATAAGCAATGACAGCTTCAGGAATATTATCCCCTGTAAAATCATCAACTGATATAATAGTTTTACCAAAAGCAGGATTTGGGCCGGGATAAAAATGTTCCCAGATAATACTACCGTTTGTTCCATTAAATAGGAAAGCTCTTTTGTAACCTGTACCTCCAGAATTTCCATCTGCTATTGCCAGAACATCTTCTACATTATCGCCGTTAAAGTCTCTTTGTACATCAACGGCTTCAAAATCACCAAGGCTGAAGTTAATATTATCTCCAAATTCCCAAATAATTTCTCCGCTTGTTCCATCTAATGCATAAACGTGTTCATTACCTCCTCCTACTGCAAGTACAACGTCGTTAAAACCATCACCGTTAAGATCATTTGCAATTTGCATTGCATCCTGAACTCCATATTCAAAATTTGCACCAATTGAGCCAGCATTATTACTCCCCATATAAGTTGTAAAAATCCAAAGAGGAAATGATGTACCTGAAGCAGCACCGTCCAAACACATTGTCCAGTAGTTTTCTGTTGATATCATCACTTCAGAAATTCCGTCACCTGTTATATCATTAATAGTTTTTAAACCTTCAATACGGGGCGAAGCGCTTGAAGAGTTAGGATGCTCAGGAACTAGGTACTGCCAAAACATATAGCCGTAATTATATTGATTGAAAACCCCTGTCCCAATTACAGAAACTTTTGCAATCGGCGTAGTTAAATCACTTGTATTGATTTTTAAAGTGTCCTCGTAAGTTGCTACTTGCGATGGATAAAAATAAATTCTCAGATCAATGGTATCAGCAGATAATATTTGAAAGGGAATTGAAGGAGCTTCATATGAAAATTCCGGTACAGAAAATTGCATAGCAGATACATCCAGGGGTTGATCGCCCATATTGAAAATTTCAAAATCCCAGTAAGTAATTCCTTCACCTACCCAAACACTTCCAAAGTTATGGAAAGAAGCAGACAACCCGATTCTTGCACCTCCAAGTAGTCCTTGCCCCTTAAGTGAAACCTGAACAATCGGATCAAGCGGATCATTGCTGTATATATTTAATATCCCATCGTAGAAGGCATAATTTGCAGGTGTAAAGTTTATCGTTACATCACTAGAATTACCCGGTGGAATTTGAATAGGAAATGAAATTGGATCAAATGAATAACCATTTCCTGTAGCTTTAATGGAATCAAATGTTAATGCAGTGCCACCGTTGCTGTAGATTGTAAGATTATAGTTTGAAGTGTTTCCAATCGTGGTATTTGGAAAAAACACATTCGTAATTGGCACACTTATACCTGGAGCTCCACTTCCTTCTAAATCATATTTAAATAATTGTCTTTCATTCAAGCCACCACCTACAGGCGCAGCCAGTAACCAAAAATACGTGCCATCCCATGCTAATCCCCTGGGGCTCTGATCAGAAGGATCGGGTACGTGAAATGAAAACAATGTATCCTCAGTTGTTAGATCAACTGCAAAAACTCTTTCATCATCACCATCATTATCATCCATGACATAAAATAATGTATCGCCCTTAAATGTAATACCCTGTGGTTGAGAACCATATGTTGGGATAGTATCTACAATAGACTTTGTATTCACATCAATTTTATACAATGCTGCATCAGCATTGGGATAATAAACTGAAACCCATAAATTGGTTCCGTCCCATCCGGCTCCTCCTATATACCATGAACCGCCGAAAAGTTGGATTGAAATAATAGAATCCAAAACTGTCCCATCGGGTGCAACTTTAAAGAAATCGCCTCCTCCATATCTTTCTATATACCAAAAATTTATTCCATCGTGAGTTAATCCCTGCGAAGGCTTTATTGTTGGATAATTTATTATAAGTTGATCAACCTGGGTGCCTGTGGAATCAACAGCATATAAAATCCCATCAGCTACACCGGACGACGAATATGAAGAAATCCAATATTTTGAGTTATTATAAACCATTCCGTAGGCGTAGTCCCAAAATGTTCCGTTTGGAAGATCTACTGTTTCAAGCAAAGTTTGTGAAAAGATTGAGGAGTTAAAAAGAATTGCAACAAAGAGGATTATTTTTTTCATAACCATAAGCCTGATTTGATGGGTTAATATTTATCTAATCAAAATCGAGATGAAATTATTTACGCGGATTGTTTTTCCTCCAGTCCTTTATGTAATCGGCAATAGCATATGTAGTTGCACCCGGGGTAAAAAGTTCGCCAACACCTAACTTCTTTAATTCTTTAATATCATCTTCAGGAATTATACCGCCGCCAGTTAGTAATACATCATCAAGTCCTTTTTCATCCATAAGTTTTTTTATCTTGGGAAGGATGGTCATATGAGCGCCCGATAAAATACTTATTCCAATAATATCCACATCTTCCTGTACAGCGGCTTCAACAATCATTTCCGGAGTTTGCCTTAAACCCGTGTAAATAACTTCCATACCA
>CBEPPX010000275.1:0-3481 GCA_965511205.1 uncultured Ignavibacteriales bacterium
AGCGATTAAACTAAGGAGAATTGCAAAAACAATAAAATGAGTTTTCACTTCTCTCTCTATTAAAATATTTTTTCTACTTCATCAAAACCATCTTCTTAGTCTCAACAAAAGAACCTGCTTGTAGACTGTAGAAGTAAATGCCACTCGATAAAGTTGCAGAATTCCACTCAACATCATAGCTTCCCACTTGTTTTTCTTCACTCACAAGCGTAGTAATTTCACTTCCTAGAATATCATAAACTTTAAGAGTAACAAAACTTAGTTGTGGAATTTGATATTTGATTGTTGTTGTTGGATTAAACGGATTAGGATAATTCTGCATAAGCATAAAACTGTTTGGTGTTTCTGTGGAAGTATTTTCTATAAATGTAATACCTCCGTTTGTGGTTCTGAGGATTGTGCCCCATTCACCAACAGCTGTTCCGTTATTTGCATCGGTAAAGGAGACGTTATTCAAAGTGTTTAATGTTCCACTAATTTGTGAATTCCAGTTTGTTCCTCCGTTTGTGGTTCTGAGAATAATACCGTAAGAGCCAACAACCGTTCCGTTATTTGCATCAGTAAATGAAACACCACGCAAGCTTTCTGTTGTTCCACTTGTTTGTGATATCCAGGTTGATCCTCCATTTGTGGTTCTGAGTATTGTGCCATCAAAACCAACAACTGTTCCATTAATTGCATCGGTAAAACTGACGCCCATCAGCAACGAATTTGTTCCGCTTACTTGTGAAGTCCAGTTTGTTCCTCCGTTTGTGGTTCTGAGGATTGTTCCGTACCAACCCACTGCGGTCCCGTTATTTGCATCAGTAAAGGAGACGTTAGCCCCTCCGGAATATGTTCCGCTGGATTGTGCCGTCCAGTTTGTTCCGCCGTTTGTGGTTCTAATTGTTGTGCCCTCGGAACCAACAGCCGTCCCGTTACTTGCATCGCTAAAGCTAACATCACTCAACCAGATTGTTGTTCCGCTATATTGTGCCACCCAATTTGTTCCGCCGTTTGTGGTCCTTAGGATTGTTTCTCCACCAACAGCGGTCCCGTTATTTGCATCGCTGAAGCTTACATCACTCAACCAGTTTGTTGTTCCGCTATATTGTGCCGTCCAGCTTGTTCCGCCATTTGTAGTTTTTAGGATTGTTCCATTTTCGCCCACAGCCGTCCCGCTATTTGCATCGACAAAGGAGACCCCTCTCAAATCCCAAGAAACTCCGCTTGTTTGAGTTGACCAATATGTTCCACCGTTTATGGTTCTGAGTATTTTACCGTCCCGACCGACAGCGATTCCATTATTCGCATCGGCAAAAGAAACGCCGTACAAAGTCTCCGTTGTTCCGCTTGTTTGTGCCGACCAGTCTGTTCCACCGTTTGTTGTTCTGAGTACTTTGCCTCCATTACCAACAACGGTCCCATTGTTTGCATCGGTAAAGGATACGCTCCGCAAATCGTTTGTTGTTCCGCTTGTTTGTACCGTCCAGTTTGTTCCCCCGTTCGTTGTTCTGAGGATTGTGCCGCTTTCACCAACAGCCGTCCCGTTATTTGCATCAGTAAAAGAGACGTCCCGTAAAATTTCTGTTGTTCCGCTTGATTGTGTGGACCAGGCTTGCCCTCCGTTTGTCGTTTTAAGGATTGTCCCAAAATCACCAACAGCCCAGCCTACTGATGTTGAAATAAATTCTACACCGGTAAGCGAATTACCTTGTGGTAATGGGTTTTGCCAAAACCAACCTGGTTGTGCAAGAGTATTAAGTTGTAAAAAAAGAAATGCAATAAAAAATAAAGATAAGTTTTTCATAGCAGCCTCCTTAATGAGTGAAATTGCAAATAAATTCAACACACTCTACACCTTGGGGGAAGCACTATATTCTGGAAGGATGATAAGAGTAACGTTATTCTACACGTTTCTCCTAAGGGATAGAAACAATTTTGATAATAATGTTAGTGAAAATATTTAACAGAAGCAACGAATGGCAAGTAATAAAACCCCCGCCTATGTTATTAAGCAGGGGTTGGGAAAAATGGAATCGGTTTGATTTTAATAAAATTATTATAATTCTGCTTGAGATACTCTTATTGCAAACCATTTGTATAAAGCTGGCAGAACCAATAAAGTTAAGACGGTTGAAGTAACCAAACCACCGACTACTACTGTTGCAAGAGGTCTTTGTACTTCACTACCGATACCTGTTGAAAATAATAGTGGAATCATTCCAAGTGCTGCAGCCAAAGCAGTCATCAACACAGGGCGCAATCTTAAACTAGCTCCACTGATCGAAGCTTCATCTACTGGCAATCCTTCTTTCATTAACTGGTTCATATATGTAACCAAAACTATTCCGTTAAGAAGTGCTATACCGAATAGAGCAATAAAACCAACAGAAGCCGGGACAGACAGGTTTTGCCCCGTTAACCATAATCCAACAATTCCGCCAACTAGTGCCAGTGGTATATTAGATATAATTAAAACTGAATTTTTTAATGAATTAAAACTCATAAATAAGAGCAGGAATATTAGTAGCAGGGTAACCGGGATTACAATGGCAAATCTTTTGTTTGCTTCCTGCTGAAGGCGAAACTGACCACCCCAGGTTACAAGATATCCTGCGGGCAGTTCGATAGATTTATCAATTACACTTTGTCCTTCCTCAACAAAAGAACCAATATCTCTATCAAGCACATTACATTGAATTGTAATAAACCTTTGGTTTTGTTCTCTTGTAATCTGTCTTGGACCAACGATCTCTTCAATACTGGCTAATTGACTTAACGGAACTTTAACACCGGTTGGTGATTCGATAAGCAATTCCTTTATTGCTGATAGAGTCTGTCTGGATTCGGGTTGGAAACGAACAAGAATATCAAACCTTCTAATTCCTTCGAAGATTTGCCCGGAAATTTCACCACCTACTGCGGTTCGGATAACTTCCTGCACATCCTCCAGGTTTATTCCATACCTTGCAATCGCATGCCTGTTAACCTCAATCTTCAATTGCGGTTTTCCACTTACCTGGTCAACCTGGACATCCGCTGCACCCCGAACATTACCAATAACTGCCGATATTTCATCTGCTTTATTTTTTAAAACATCTAAGTCATCACCAAATAACTTTATTGCTAATTCGGCTCTCACACCTTCGAGCAATTCATCAACAGTCATCTGTATTGGTTGAGAGAAGTTTGTTAGAACTCCGGGCATCTCACCAAATTCTTCTCTTATAATATTTTCAAGATCTGATTGAGTGGCATTATTACGCCATTCATCTTTAGGTTTTAATAAGATGTACATCTCTGCGCTGTTCACCGGGTCTGTATGAGCACCAACTTCGCCGCGTCCGATTCGTGTTACTACTCCGGTTACTTCCGGAATTTTCATCAACCGCTTTTCTGCAATCATAGTTAATCGAGTACTTTCTGTTAAGGAGATTGAGGGAGCCATTTGTAAACGAAGGATCAATGAACCTTCCTGTAACGTAGGGGTAAATTCGGA
>CBEPPX010000276.1:0-3479 GCA_965511205.1 uncultured Ignavibacteriales bacterium
TTCCTGCGCAGACAGATTCTTTCCTACTCAGGGAGGCGTATTTCATATCATTATGGCAATTGCATACTCTCTTGCTGCTTTGAGAACGAAGAGATTTGAATGTATGATCTTGTTTTCAATTATTGTAAAGTTTTCTGCAACAATTTTTTTGTTTACTTACTACTTCCTTGTATCTCAAATCTGGATGGTGTTGCTATCCGGTATTACTGATTGTTTAATGGCGATTGCAATATTATGGGCATATAATTCGTATAAGAAGAAAAATCAAAAGCAATAAATTATGATACAGGAACTACCATCGATAGTTATAACCGGCGCCTCTGGCTTTATTGGACGCTACATCCTGGATAACATAAAGGAAGAGTATAACATTTTTGCAATTGCCCGCCGTTCGCGTAAAGAAGCAAATATTCCATATCACCATAACTTGCATTGGATTCAGTGTGACATTGCAAACTGGACTGCCCTTAGCGAAGTAATGAAATATATAGCTGAACACGGAGGAGCAGATTTTGTTATCCATCTTGCTGCATTTTATGATTTTACTTATAAAGATAATCCGGAGTATGAACGTACGAACATAAAGGGCACTGAAAACATTTTAGAATTTGCAAGAGGTATTAATGTTAAACGATTCTTATTTGCAAGTTCTGTTGCTGCCTGTAAATTTCCCGCAGATGGGGAAGCGATTAATGAAAAATCTATTCCGGATGCAGACTATGCATATGCAAGAAGTAAAAAGCGCGGGGAGGAATTAGTCAAGCAATATTCACAATATTTTCCTTGTTCAGTTATTAGACTTGCTGCTGTTTTTAGTGATTGGTGTGAATATGCACCACTTTATAAATTTTTATCCAGCTGGCTCTCTAAAAAAATCGATTCGAGAATATTGGGAGGAAAAGGCAACTCTGCTGTATCATATATTCATATACATGATTTGTGTCAGTTATTGAGAATTGTTTTTAAAAAAACTAACGAACTTCCTGATTATGATATTTATAATGCCAGCCCCGATGGGTCAACATCACATCGTGAATTATTTGAGATTGTCACCAGGTATTATTTTGGTGAATCTATTAAGCCTATCCATCTCCCAAAATTATTAGCTTATCCTGGAATAATCTTGCGTAAACTTTTACAAAAACTGCATCTTACATGTGATGAACCTTTTGAACGTTTTTGGATGATCAAATATATCGATCTAAAACTGGATACAGATTCATTTTATACACGGGAAACACTTGGGTGGAATCCAACATCACGTTATCACATAAAACGCAGATTGTTATTTCTATTAGAAAAAATGAAAAGCCATCCTGATGAGTGGCGGGGAAAAAATGAAGCGGCTTTAAAACGCGTTACAGGAAGAGCAAACCTTCAAATTTATGAAGAGATGATCGAAAGGAAAGAAAAGTTGTTAGATAAAATAAGTTCTGCAATCTTGTCTGCAGATGAAGAGGATAAATTCAAGCGATATAAATTAATGAATCACGATGATTTTCAATGTTATATGAGCACATTGTATCAACTTTTGATGGCAGCAGTAAGAAGTAACGACAGAAGCCTAATGTTGCAGTATGTTGATGATATAGCCATACGTAGATTTGCAGAAGGATTTGAACCAGGGGAATTGTGCAACACTCTATCGGCATTTAAGAAAATAATCATTGCTGAGCTGATTTCCATTAAGGATCTTTACAACATTAAGCAGGATATTTATGATTACATTGGATTAACAATCCAGCTTGCGCAGGATGAGATAGAAGATCTTTACGAAAATCTTTTGCAAAAAATACCCCGGGAAAAAATATCTGAATCATCGTTATTACCAGACTGTAAAGAACTTCAAAGAAAAATTCGTCAACTGAGTGCTTTCTACCAAATTTCACCAGAGGATGGCAAATATGATGAGGATATAATTAATTCTAAATAGTAAATCGATGGTATAATAATTTACCTAAAGGAGATAAAATACTTCACTTTAATGGGGAGCTAATTAAATGCCACAAAAAGCAGTCCTATCTTATTAAACACTTCTAATTTATTTATTTCAATAATTGTATTTCCTCTTATCTTATTGCAAAACCATTGCAATAAAAATTTTAATGATTGCAGTTCTGCAAATATGTTTTAAAAATCGAATATGAAATCCTGCTCTATGAACAAAATATTAACCTTATTGAATTGGTCTGCAATTTGCATCCAGGAAGGTATGATAAATCCAAAATATTCAATAGAAAGGAAACAGAGATGAAGAGCAATGTTCGTGAAATGCTTAAAGAATTTACAATCGGAATGAAAGATCTTGGAAAATCAAATACTGATTTTGCTGTTGCATTCGGTCAATTACTGGGGACAACACTCAAACCGAAAAAATTAAGTACTAAACAAAAAGAACTAATCTCTATTGGGATAGCCGTTCATACTAGATGCGAGTATTGTGTTGTATTTCATGTTCATAACGCATTTAAATGCGGTGCAACCCGTGATGAAATACTTGAAGCAGCATTTGTTGCCGTTTGTATGGGCGGTGGTCCAAGTATGACTTATTTGGTAACATTAGTAAAATCAGCCGTTGATGAATTTGAGAAAGATTTTGTCACATCAAAATCTGAATCATCAAGTAAAGCAGCATAACTTAATAGTGTTAGAGCTAATAGTGAATGGCTTTGTAAATTCAAGCTTTTCTCTAATGTTAAGTTAATTATATAAAAACAGAGTAAGACTAAATCGAAAGTGAAATACAATGAATAAGAGAAAATTTCAATGCACAGATTGTGATTATATCTGGGATGTTAAGTATGGTGTCCCCAGACCGAATGAATGTCCTCAGTGTAAAAGTATTAACATTCATAGGGTACAAGAGACCATGAAAAATTTTTATAGAAATAGAAGACATCAAAGAGGTAAAAATTATGAAAGATGTTCGGCAAAATATTAGCAAAGCAACTGGCTTTCTCTATTGTCCAAGATGTGGTTTGAGAATACCAAGATCTAAAGTGTCAGGAGATTATTTTGGATGTTGTTCTGCCTGTGGAAGCAAAATGGTTGAAGAAGGACCAATACCTTATTCTTCAAAGAAATACCATTCACACGCATATGGCATCCTATATTTTAGGTAAGGAAGGAATAAAAAATGAGAATTGCAGTAGCATCCAATGATAAAAAAAATATAGCATACCAACTCGGTACTACTACAGGATTTATGATATATGATGTTGTTAAGGGCAAGATTAGGAACTGGTTCTATCGTCCTCTGTATGTTCCATTATATTGGCAATCATCAAAAAACAATCCTAATAGTATTGGTATTCGCCAAGCAATTTTAAAGGCACTAAGTGGTTGCGACACAATAATTTCGTTTGGCATTGAGAGCAATATATTTAGGAAATTGTACAAAGCAGGAATCGAAGCATTTCAAACAAATGAAACTGATGTAAGAGATGCAGTTGAGTTATACGTTGAAAGCAAAAAATAGT
>CBEPPX010000277.1:0-3477 GCA_965511205.1 uncultured Ignavibacteriales bacterium
CTTTCATTAACAATCATTGATGGTCCAACATCACACATCCCCAAACAGTTAGTGTATTCTAGTGTAATTCGTTTATCTACTGTAGTTTCACCAAAGTTTATTCCAAGCTCGCGTTTAATTGCTTCTTCCACATTCTTCTTTCCTGCCATATCGCAAACAATTGTTCTGCAAAGCCGCACTATATTTCTTCCTCTTGGTTTTGTGTGAAGAAAAGAATAGAATGAAATAACGCTGTAAACCTCCACGGGATGAATATCGAGCATGCGTGCTATTTCCTGCTGTGCAAAGCTGCTTATGTGGCTGTGCCTTCTTTGTATTTCCTGAAGAATCGGCAAAAGTACCGAACGGTTACTACCATATTTTTGAATATAATTTTCTATCTCTTCGGTTAGTGCATTTTTCTCTTCTACAAACATAACTTACTCCTTTACCTGTAATTGCAGATGTTTTTCTACTTTGTCTACTAAAACATCAGGAGCTATTGGTTTTTCAATAAAATCATCAACAGGTACTATTTCGCTTGCGCCAAACTCCATTCCAATTGATTTTGAAACCGATGTGTACATTATTATTGGTCCATTAAATTTTTCTCGCCTTAATTTCTGGGCAAGGAAGAATCCATCATCCGGCTCATCCATCATTACATCAAGAATTATTAGATCCGGTTTCCTTTCCATAACAATTTTAAATCCCTCATCAGGATTATCGGCGGTTATTACTTCATATCCCTTAGCTCTAAGTACAAGACTGCTTGCATCAAGAATATCGGGATCGTCGTCTATAATTGCTATTGTCGCCATTTGTTTACCTTATTGTTTTTCATTTCTGTTAACATTCTCTTCTTAATATTATTTTAAAGTCATTCTGCTTCTTCATGTTAAATGCCATTATCGGGTAGAATTAATAATTACTTTAATTGATTAAAAGATTGCTTTTAAAAACCGGAGTGATGTTTTTTCTTACTTCTAAGAAGCTGTTATTCTCAAAAAAGATAAGTTTTCGGGCTGTAATCGGATTTCCGTAATTAGTAATAGTTGCCAATTATGAAATGATAATGATCTCCATCGAAAGATAGTTAATGCTAAAAAATTAATGAGCGAACTCCGGTTAAGTAAATCTTATTGTTTCTCCCTTAAATTAGATTTAAGTTAATTTAAAGAATATTTGATTAGTAAAGGTTAGAAATAATTTTTAACAAATATTTTAATACTATTCTAAAAACGAAGGATCAGTCATGAAGAAATTTTACACATTGTTTTTGGTCATTATAGTCAATCTGCAGTTATTTGCGCAAGCTGACACAGATAAATTTACTGTGCAGGATTTCTACTTTTATTCTCGTTTCAACGGGGTGGATTTTTCTCCTGGTGGTGAAATGATTGCATACGCCCTTGGCGAAAAAAAAGAATGGGATGACAAAAGAAATTACAACATTTGGATTGTAAAAGGTGAAAGCAAGGAACATTTGCAACTAACAAATTCAGATAAGAATGATTCTGATCCCAAATGGTCGCCGGATGGTTCTACAATAGCATTCCTTTCCACAAGAAGTGAAAAAACACAGGTTTACAAAATCAGCATTAAAGGCGGGGAAGCAACGCAGGTTACTTTTACAGAAAGGGGCGTAAACTCTTTTGAATGGATTGATAATTCCACTGTTGCATTTCTTACAGACGAACCACGCGATTCCGTTCTAACTGCCCGTGAAGAAACAGCAGGCGACGGATATGTTTTTGGTACAACTTTTCATACTTCTGCCTTATGTACTCAATCAATTAAAGATGAATCGGTTGTTAATAAAATTACTGGCGGAAGTTATTACATAAGTGAGTTTGCGGTATCCCGCGATGGAAGCAGTTTTTTATTAATAACTGCTGAAAATTCTGATCTGTTTGAAAGTTTAGTTAACGGCAGAGTGCTATGGGTAGATAGTGATGGAAAAGATTTTTACTCTTTCAACGATGCGAAAGTATTTACAGCTCCTGCAATTTCGCCAGATGGAACAAGAGCATGCTTTGTAGGAAATACCGTTGGTTATTCATCAAACAATGCACTTTTTGTAGTTGATAAAGAAACCAAAGCAACAAAAAATCTAACCACAGATTTTGACCCGACTGTTAATGAGGTTGAATGGATTGACAACGAAAACATCTCCTTCAGAACTCCGCGCAATGTCTACTCAGGAATTTACAGTGTAAATATTAATGGTAAAGTTACCACACTTTTTAAACCAAGCTATGTTATTTCCTCATACTCATTAAGCACCGAAACAAATGAGCTGGCATTTATAGGAAGCAGCAGTAATATTCCTAATGAACTGTTCGTTTCCAAGTTTGAAGGAGATCCTAAAGAAGCTTTACAATTAACTGATGTTTCAACATGGGTTCAGGAAAAAAATCTCGGCACATCTAAAGTTATACAATATCCTTCCTACGATGGAACAATTATAGAAGCCGTGTTAACCTTGCCTCCAGGTTATGATGATTCAAAACCTTACCCGTTAATGGTTCTTCCGCATGGCGGACCTGATGGAATTATTATGGACCGCTTTAATTATTTTGGGCAGATCTTCTCACAGGAAGGGTTGGTAGTATTTGAACCGAACTTCAGGGGTGGAATTGGTTACGGTTCAGAATTTTATGCAGCAAACCGTGGTAAACTTGGCTACGTCGATTACGATGATATTATGTCCGGCGTAGATTATCTTATTAATAATAAAATTACAGATGAAGATAAAATGGTGGTTGGTGGATGGAGTTACGGTGGTTATATGACTAACTGGATAATAGGACATACAAACAGATTTAAAGCTGCGGTTAGTGTTGCCGGTGTTACCAACACAGTAAGCAACTACGCACAGAGCGATATAAATCATGGAGAGATAGCTTATTGGGAGTTTGTTGGTTTGCCTGTAACAGATGTTGAACTGTTTACAAATTCTTCGCCACTTGAATATTTAAAGAACGCTAAAACACCTACACTTATAATGCATGGTGAAGCAGATGACCGTGTACATGTAATGCAGAGCTGGGAAATTTACAGGGCTCTGGAAGATTTAGGAGTTGAAGTGGAAATGGTTTTATATCCTGATGCAAAACACAGCATAACCGCACCTAATCAGCGTGTGGATGTTTTCAAAAGATGGGTTGAGTGGTATAAAAAATATTTAAACTAAAAGAAGGCGGCAATAAGCCGCCTTCTTTTTCCCTCTAAAGATAACACACAAAACTATTTTGTAAGAACCATCTTTTTCACATCTACAAATTGTTTACTTTCAAACCTGTAGAAGTATACACCGGAAGAAAGGTTTGAGGCATCAAATTTAACTTCGTGATAACCCACTTCCATTTCGCCTTTAAATAAATCTGAAACTTTTTCTCCTAAGGAGTTATAAACAGCTATCACTAAATCTGTTTTAACCGGAAGTGTAAACCTGATAGTTGTAGCAGGGTTAAACGGGTTTGGATAGTTTTGCAT
>CBEPPX010000278.1:0-3474 GCA_965511205.1 uncultured Ignavibacteriales bacterium
CCTGTTCCAATCGTAATTGAAGAAGCGATAGCTTTTATTAAAGCTACTCTTGGACGGATGCTTCCACCTTTAAGTAGTATTGCCTGCATTACTTCCGGAACGCCATGCCCTTTTGCTTCAGGAGCAAAGAAATAAATAATCGGTCCCACAATTAAACCGCCAATTGTTGGAATAATTAATACCCAGTACCAGGGGGTGCTCATAATATTTTCGAGCAGTGTGCCATCACCTGAAAAAGAGAGGTTGGAAATTTCGCGGATAAGTAATCTTATTCCAATTGCAGCAAATCCTGCAAGCACACCAATTATAATTGCAGCAATTATCATAAAGGTATGTTCTGTTAGCTTAAGCCGCTCGAAATAAGCGGCTGTACGAATAGAAATGCTTGTAAGAGTTTTACTGTAAAAAGTTTTATTCACTACGAATTATTTATTTAGCTTTCTGTAAGATAGTGTTAAGCTAAAAAGCATACAATACTATGCTACTCAGAATAATGATTGATAACTTTTACTATAGCATTATTGCAAACTGTGCAGAACGGTTTATCACCTTTTGAAAACATAATACAATCGAGCATTGGGCGGTACAATCCTTTTGATGAATATCCAGCACCTTCAAAAACTCCAACCTGTCCCCGGTACCTGCTTCCTTTCAGGTAGCTATCAACCACTAGTGAATGTTCTTTATCTTTTTGTGCGTATTCTTTTTCAGCTTTTTCAATTTCAAGAGAGTGTAGTTTATTTCTTTTAATTTCAGCGATGTTATCATTCAATTCTCTGCGCTCGCTCTGCCATTTAAGATCCATAGAATCATAATCAGCTTTTTCCCAGGGTGTCGGTATTTCAATTCCCGGTGTAAGAAATTTTTCCCACTTAACATTCTGCGGATCTATTAAGGAAGTTATGTTTGGTTCAACAGGTTCAACTCCTTGCGGATAAAAATCATTATATGCTGTGCTCGATGTATAATATTCATCAGCTAAGCCGGTAAATGAATGTCCGAACTCATGAATGAAAAGATAATCTTTGTACTGGTTACCTGTTGTAAAAGTACAGTAGAGACTATAGATTCCTCCACCGCCGTAACGGTTGTGGTTTACCATTATATAAAGTGCATCGTAAGGAACTTGTGCTGCAAGATCTCTTACAGCTTTGTTATCTTCTGTTAAAAGATATCGTTCAGAACCAAGTGAATTAAAAGTACAATTCATAACCGTGTTTTTGTAAATGTTAGCCCGTGGTTCATCAACTCCGCTGTCTTCAGATGGTTTGTACACTCCATAAATATTAAACTTATCTTCGTAAAAGCTATAAGGCGGCTGGCTGAAAAATACTTCAGTAAAATATTTAAGGTCCTCTTCAAATTTTCTTTTATCATCCAGCGAATAACCTTCACCGAGTATTGCTATATCAACTCTTGAATGGGGATCACTATTAGTATCCGATTCATAAACTACTACACTCCGGTCCTTTACTTCATCTCTAATTATTGAAACATCTGCAGGGTCTATGTGGTCGGTAAAGATTTGGAACATCTGATTATTCCTGTCTCTTTTTTCAATTGAAAAGATGATCATGTTTTTGGGATATGGAATCAAAACTGTTTCGTGGTATGTTCGCTTTATCCTGTCTATAGCATCCTCGCTAGTTTTATATTCGCCAAAGTAGCTATCGAATCCTTTTGAGAAAATCAATTCACGGGATTCAGCATTATAAATCTTAACGTAATATCTTCCGTTGTTAAAATTATCCAGTAGATTAACCCTGCTTCCAGCCCAGGTTCCGTATTGATAGACTCGATCAATAGTTATAAATTCCTCAATCGCATCTCCAATATGGAAATAATCAATCCGCATTGTTTGATCAGTAAAATATTCATCAAAATTTTCCAGTGATTGAGGTTGAAGCTGAGAAGTAAATAAAATAATAACTGTAATAAAAAGTAATGACTGATTCATTTTATCCTCTTTTATCTTTATAAGAAGTTGTTTTTTTCTATTCTAAAAATATTGAACAAAAAACTTAATTACTCCTCCAAAAGTATATAATTTATGTAAAATGCAGTTCTGATACTGGATGCTTGATTCTGGATATTTGATGTTGGATGGTAGAAATTTGAAGCAAAATTTTCTACTGACTCTTGATTTTCCACCCTAGATTGACTTCTCCAAGACGGGTTGACTTCTGAAATTACAAGTATTTCTCATCCGAAACTATTAAATTTGTTGGTGATTTTTTGAATCTTTTTGTAACACCCCGAACCAAAGGAGATATTTATGGCTCGTAAGAATGTTTTAATAATGGGCGCCGCCGGCCGCGATTTTCATAACTTTAACGTGTTTTTCAGGAATAATAAACATTACAATGTTGTAGCATTTACAGCAACACAAATTCCGGATATTGACGGCAGAGTTTACCCTAAACAGCTTGCCGGTAAGCTTTACCCAAAAGGGATAAAGATTTATGATGAGAGCGAACTTGAAAATTTAATACAAAAATTGAACGTACATGAAGTTGTTTTTTCTTATTCCGATGTTCCGTTTGATTATGTGATGACTAAAGCTTCGATAGTTAATGCTGCAGGAATTTCATTCAGGTTGCTTGGTGCCGCGGAAACTCAGGTAAAAAGTAAAAAACCTGTTGTATCTGTTTTAGCTGTAAGAACAGGCTGTGGAAAATCGCAAACTTCCAGAAGAATTGTAGAGGTTCTTACCAACGCTGGTAAAAAAGTAGTTGCCATCCGTCATCCAATGCCTTATGGAAATCTTGTAAAACAAAAAGTTCAACGATTTGCAGAGTATTCCGATCTTAAAAAACATGATTGTACAATTGAGGAGATTGAGGAGTATGAACCACATATTGCGCGCGGCGGAATTATTTATGCCGGGGTAGATTACGAAGCAATATTAAGAGAAGCAGAAAAAGAAGCTGATGTAATTTTATGGGATGGCGGAAACAACGATTTCTCCTTTTACAAATCTGATGTAACCTTTACAGTTGTAGATCCACACAGACCGGGACACGAGTTATACTACTATCCGGGCAACACTTCTTTAAGAATGGCTGATGCTGCTATCATCAACAAAATTGATACTGCAAATGCTGATGATGTTCTTGATGTAATAGAAAATATAAAATTAGTTAATCCTGGTGCTACAATAATTGAAGCCGCTTCTCCAGTTACAGTTGAGAAACCTAATGTTATCAGGGGCAAGAGAGTTCTTGTTGTTGAAGACGGACCAACTTTAACTCATGGTGGAATGCAGTATGGTGCTGGAACAGTTGCTGCACAAAAACTTGGTGCAAAAGAAATTGTTGATCCAAGACCTTATACAGTAAGATCAATAACCGATACGTTTAAGAAATATCCTGATATTGGGGTACTTCTTCCTGCAATGGGTTATGGTGAAGCGCAGATGAAAGATCTTGAAACAACAATAAACAAAACTAAGTGCGATTCGGTTGTTATTGGTAC
>CBEPPX010000279.1:0-3473 GCA_965511205.1 uncultured Ignavibacteriales bacterium
GATATTATGATTGTCGCAGCATCAAAGACAAGAACACCAAAAGAAGTGCAAGCAGCTATTCATGTCGGTATTAAAGCTATCGGTTACAACTATCTTCAGGAAGCGGAAAGAATCTATCAGGTTATCGGCAATCAGGTTAAGTGGCATATGATTGGACATTTGCAGCGTAATAAAGTTAAAAGGGCTGTTAAACTTTTTGATATGATTGAAACGATCGATTCAGTTAGATTGGCTGAATTGGTGGATAAGCAATGTGCTTTAGAAAATAAGATGATGCCGGTGCTTATTGAAATCAATAGCGGGACGGAATCGAATAAAACCGGTGTCTTACCTGGGGTTGTTGAAGAATTAATATTAAGCATAAGAGATCTACCCAATTTACACGTGAAGGGATTGATGACCATGGGACCACGTTTCGGTAATCCCGAAGATGCAAGACCGTACTTTAAAGCAACTAAGAAAACATTTGACCGGTTGGAAAAATTAGATATCTCCAATGTGGAAATGAAATACCTCTCAATGGGCATGAGCAACAGTTATAAAATTGCGATAGAGGAAGGTGCCAATATTATTAGGGTAGGAACAAAACTTTTCGGAGAAAGAGACACAAAAACATCTTTATAGGATAAAAAGTTTAAACAAATAAATAAAGAGACTAAAGTTGATGGATAAAAAAGTTCTAATGATCATATCTCGTAATAAATTTTGTGATGAGGAATATGAATCATCAAGACAAATATTAGAATCGTTTGGTATTAATTGCGAAGTTGCTTCCTCAACTGCAAACCGAGCAATAGGTTTAGATGGAACAATTGTAGTACCAGATTATCAAATTAATAGCCTTAACTCACAGGT
Source organism: uncultured Ignavibacteriales bacterium (assembly GCA_965511205.1). Taxonomy (GTDB): domain Bacteria; phylum Bacteroidota; class Ignavibacteria; order Ignavibacteriales; family Ignavibacteriaceae; genus JAZGGS01. Next base: position 856 of record CBEPPX010000279.1, read on the forward strand.
TTATGACGCATTCCTTTTAGTTGGTGGCGTAGGATGTCGAGAATATTGGCATGACGAATTTGTTCACACACTTCTTAATAACGCTTATTCGAGTGGAAAACTTATCTGTGCTATCTGTCTTGCACCAGTAATTCTGGCTAATGCAGGTTTGTTAAAAGGAAAACGGGCTACTGCTCATCCATCCGCTGCAGATTATCTGGAGTATAAGGGAGTGAAGTATTCATCAAAAACTGTTGAGTTCGAAGGAAACATTGTTACTGCTAATGGACCGGAAGCAACTAAAAAATTTGCGAATAAAATCAATGATCTATTGGAGTGTAATACAATTCACTAAAATATAAGAGAATAAAATGCTTACCGAGGAGCAAAAAAAACAGATCGAAATAGAGAACGAGAAAATAGACAAAACATTAAGTGATATTACAAACAGGATTGTTGTATTCAGCGGTAAAGGTGGTGTGGGTAAAACTACCATCAGTATAAATCTAGCTTGTGGACTTAAATTAAAAGGGCATACAACTGGGATTCTTGACGCTGATGTAACAGGACCCAACGTACCTAAAATGCTGGGAGTTAGTGAACAACTAACTATATCTAAAAATAGAATTATTCCTCAGGAAAAATATGGCGTTAAAGTAGTGTCGCTGGCAAGTATGGTATCAGAAGATCAACCGATAATCTGGCGTGGACCGATGCGTTCGAAGTTATTGAATCAATTCATTGGTGATGTTGAGTGGGGTAATTTGGATTTTTTAATAGCTGATCTTCCTCCTGGAACCGGTGATGAGGTTATAACGATGACCACTAAACTGAAACCTGAAATGGCGATAATTATAACTACTCCTCAAGCAGTTTCATTAATAGATTCGAGAAGAGCTATTACTATGGCTAGGAAGATGGAAATTCCCAGCATTGGTCTTATTGAAAACATGTCGGGTTTATTGTGCCCTAAATGTGGATACAATATTGAATTATTTGGAGCAGGTGGAGGCAGTGAGCAAGCTAAGGAGATGGGTGTAGAATTTTTAGGTTCTTTACCCATAGATATTGAAACCAGGAAAGCTGCAGATGAAGGGTATCCGATAGTCCTTCAAAATGATTCCACTGAAATTTCGAATACTATGATGAAAATAGTTGAAAGGATTGAAAATCAAATTGCACTAACAGAAAAAATCTAAGGAGTGAGCTATTAATCACAAATAATTATTTGCTCTTCACATATTTAAATAGCTGAATATAATAGGTTTGAGAACTGTAAAAGGATGAATACAATTAATAAAAATTATTTACAACTAATTAATGACGGTAAGATTCATTTCCGGAATAATATAATTCGTTGCAGGAATTGTGGGCATATATTTATAACTAAAATTGGAGCTTCATTATGAATGATTTTGGAAGAAATAAAAATATAGGTGCTGGTAAAGGTTTAGGTCTTGGAGGTGGTCGCGGGAAAAATGACGGCGGCGGTTTTGGTATTGGCGGATATTGCATTTGTTCAAAATGCGGAGAGAAAATACCTCATCAACGAGGGGTAAAATGTACTACAGTTAAATGTTCGAAATGTGGAAATATAATGGTTAGAGAAGAATTATTAAATAAATAGTAGAAAAACCAGGTAAATGTACTTTAATAAATATTTTGTGATAAAATTTTTAGTAAAAAATGATTGCAGTGAAAATAAAGATAAATAAAAAACGATTTGCGATTCCAACTATTAATGGGAAGCTATGTTCTCACTTCGGCCGCTGCGAAAAATTTGCGATTGTTGAAGTGGATGGTCAAAAAATCATAAATGAGTATCATTTGGATCCACCCAAACATCAACCCGGTGTTTACCCAAAGTTTTTAGCCGATAACGGAGTGAATATTATTATTGCCGGCGGAATGGGACCGGATGCTCATCAGCTTTTCCAGAAAAATAAAATTGAAGTATTTATTGGTGTGTGTTTAGAAAAACCTAAACATTTAGTAAAAAATTATTTGAATGACGAGCTGAAAAAAGGTAAAAATATATTTGAGCATTTGTGATTAATAAACACATGAAAATAGGACATGTTGCGATATCAATTTCAGACAAAGAAGAAATAAATAATTTTTATCATGACATTCTAGGAATGAATGAAGTAAAGTTTTTCACTTTAGATAAAAATCTTGCTGTTAACATTTTCGGATTAAATGCGGAACCTTCAGTTTATCAATTGCAGAAAGATGATTTAATTCTGGAGATTTTTGTTACACCGAAGCAAAAAAAAGAAAATTTTGATCATATCTGTTTGGTAGTAAGCGATAGAGAAAAGCCTTTCAACAAAGCCAAACAAAATAGTTATGAATGTATTCGCATAGAAAGACAAGTTTATGATTTATTGTTTATTAAAGATAAGAGTGGAAACATCTTTGAAATAAAAGAAAAATAGGAAAAACAATCATTATGAATATTTCTAATAGAGTAAGTCAGATAAAAAAATCCGCCATTCATGAAATGACAAGATTGTCAAAACAATATGATGATGTTGCATTTTTATCCTGGGCAAAACCTACTGCAGGAACTCCAAAACATATAAATGACGCCGCTATTTCCGCAATTAAAAATGGGCTGACCGGTGGATATTCTCAAA
>CBEPPX010000280.1:0-3472 GCA_965511205.1 uncultured Ignavibacteriales bacterium
AGTAGGAGGAATCTATAAAACTTTCATAAACCTGGTGAATAGTTACAAACGGCAGCCCTTCGTATGAATCTATGTATGCAACAGTTTTAAAAACGGTAATTCCCTTGATGATTTCTTTCCCAACAATCTTAAAACGGATTTCGCCCAAATTAAAGAATGCATATTTAACCACGTAAGTAAGATCTTCACCAACTTCTAATTGTTTTATAATTGAGTTAGGAGATACAGTACTATCCGCTAACCTGGAATGAGCAGGAATATTAAATATTAAAAAGATAATGAGTATTGATAATACTATTTTCATCTGTTTATACTTGTCCCGCTAAATGGTGATTTGTTTTACAAATCCATTACTTAAGATGAGCAAGGTCCCTGGCTTCATCAAAAAGCGTTAGTGCCTTTTGAAGCTGATCATCTACGCTGAGTAAAACTGTGTACCATCCTTCATTTTTCCAATAATGCCTTGCAATCTGTGCTTTTAACCTTGTAAGAATGTATTCGCTATCCTCTGTAAAATCTTCTTCATTAAATTCTACCTCTTTCGAAGCAGCAAATTCAATAAAGTTTTGTTTTTCCTTTTCGGAAATTTCAAATTCATTATTAAATTTTTCTAAATCAGTTCCATAAAGTGATTTAATTTTATCGCCATTGTTAAGATAAGAAAGCGTGAATTGGTAGAATACATTGTTCCTTAAAAGATCGCGCGAGTAATCATTTATTTTCCCAGCTTTAACAAAATAATCGGGAGTGATGCCCCCGCCTCCGTAAACCACTCTTCCGCCTTCCGTTTCAAAAACAGGTTTACTGGAATCCTGTTCTGCAGTGTGAGTTAAGTTTTCCCCTTCCTCTTCTTCCCTTTCCATAACTTCGGAATAATATTCTTCATCAGTTTCCAGGTCGCTATAATCTCTCTGTATAAGTCTTCCGGAAGGTGTGTAATACTTAGAAATAGTTAATCTTATTGCAGAATTATCAGGCAAAGTAAACTGCCTTTGAACAAGTCCTTTTCCAAAAGAAGTTTCCCCAACTATCAGCCCCCTATCCCAATCCTGCACAGCCCCGGAAACAATTTCACTTGCACTGGCACTTCCCCTGTTAATCATAACTATTAAAGGTATCTGCTCATAAGCTGAAGGGCGTGATGCAAAATAATCTTCATCAAATTCTTCTTTTCTTCCTTTGGTATAAACAATTTTTTTCTTGCCTTCAATAAAAAGGTCTGCAATATCTACAGCTTGATTCAAATAGCCGCCTGGATTTCCACGGAGATCAAGTATAAGCTGCTCCATACCATTTTGTTTAAGATCTTTTAAAGCATCTTTGAGTTCGTCAAAAGTAGTTTCGGAAAAACGGGAAACACTAACATAACCGGTTTTATCATTCAGCATAATATGAGTATCAACGGAATAAAGTGGAATTTTATCTCTTGTGATTTCGTATTCAATCAGTTTCTCCACACCAGTTCTAAAAATAGTAACAGTAACTTCAGTTCCTGCTTCTCCTCGGAGTGAACTACGAACCTCTTCATTTGTAATGCCTATACAATCTTCACCTTCTATTTTAACAATCCTGTCGCCGGGCATAATTCCAAGGGCTTCGCTGGGTCCCCCGGTTATTGGCGAAACAACCGTAAGCGTATCGTTCACAACCTGGAATTCAATCCCAATACCCTCAAAATCACCTCGGAAGTTTTCTTCTATTGCTGTAAACATTTCTGCAGGAATGTAAACCGAATGAGGATCAAGCTCATCCATGATTCCTTTAATTGCAGACTCTACAAGTTTAGGTGTATCTACTTCTTCTATATAATATTTACCTGTGTATGTTAAAACATCGTTAAATTTTCTTACTCCATCCCGTAAGCTGTCGCCTGAAAAAATCTTCTCTATTTGGTAACCTAAAACAATACCGAGTGTAAGTATTATAAACAGGATTGGATATTTAAATGATTTGCCCATTTCGTCTCCGTTAAAAAAAGAATCTTAATAATTTTGCTTGAAAACTAAGTTACAGTGCTAAATATAATAATCTTTAATGATTAAAATTACAGAATGTGAGAGCAATAATTATTCCTGATGATTAATGTGAATTAGATGATTCGCTTAAAACTAATTAGTGAATTTTACACTTGGAGGGAAGATATACCTGTATTGGGTGAAGTATCCATTTTACATTCTTATAAGATATACTCTGCGTCAAACGATTTTTACCATAGAGTATACTGAGTAATTGCAAAGTTCGTAGAGTTATTTCATCAAAACCATCTTCTTAGTTTTAACAAAAGAACCCGCTTGCAGCCTGTAAAAGTAAATTCCGCTTGGTAGTGTTGATGCATTAAATTCAACTTCATAACTTCCTGCAGGTCTTTCCTCGTTAATAATAGTTATCATTTCTTGTCCTAAAATATTGTAGACTTTTAATGTTACTGCTCCTGCCTTCGGAATCGCATATTGTATCGTTGCTGTTGGATTGAATGGATTTGGATAATTCTGCGAAAGTGAAAACTTTGTTGGTAATTCTTCTTCATTTTCAACAGAGGTTAATTCGCCATATTTTAATAAGGTTTTATCATTCCCTACTACATAACCGTTTGTTGCAGAAGTGAAATGAACTCCTCTCAGGAATGCAGTTGTAAGTCCTGCTCCTTCTACAGCCCAGTTAGTTCCTCCGTCTATCGTGTGGAGGATTACTCCATTAACTCCAACAGCCCATCCTTTATCTGAATTAAGGAAAAATACGCCATAGAGAGATCTGTTCTGAATATCAGGATTTGTCTGAGTAATCCAGTCTGCCCCTCCGTCTGTAGTATTGCCTATTATTCCTACATTTCCCACAACCCAGCCTTCCTGGTTACTTATAAAGTGTATGTCATTAAAGGTTCCTCCCGGAGCTATTTGAGAAGTAAAGTTAGTGCCGTTATAATAATATATACGGTTGCCGCCACATACCCATACATTATTAACAGAAGGTGCACTGATACCAGAGAAGTCTCCATTAAGTCCTGTATTTAAATTAGTGAGGGAAGGAAATATCACTTAGAGCGCCCATAGATGCAAGGAAATTCCAGTTAAGACCACCATCATCTGTTTTATAAACCCATCCGTCGTCACCGCCTGAGTAGCCGTTACTTGCATCCAGCATATTGATAGCTATGGTACCTCCAAGTAGAGAAAGTGATAGCCCCGTCATCTGTTTTGTAAATGCTGTCGTATGTGCTGGTAGTTATCCATCCTGTATTTGGATCAGTGAAGAATACATCAGAGAAATCAGTTGTTCCACTGATTGAGGTAGGATCAATTACTTGCCAGCCATAGGTTTGGGCAAAGGAATTTATAGTGTACATTGAAGAAAGTAGAGTTATAAAAAGTAAAAACCTTTTCATAACTGCCTCCTGAACAGAAAATGAAATGAGTGTTTAAACTTACCTAGTTATAAACAAGAACTCAATAATTATATGAAAATAAATAGATAT
>CBEPPX010000281.1:0-3471 GCA_965511205.1 uncultured Ignavibacteriales bacterium
TAAATAGAGGGAGAAATAACTCAATTTTTTGCTGGCTAATTTAATGTGTAACAATGTTAACTTCAAATTGTGTAGATAGTTTAACAATATTGTAATTTTAAGAATAACACAAAAAGTATGCCGTTCAAGGTCGCTAATATAAGCTTCTAATTGAAATTATCTATATTATTATTTCAAATCAGGTACTTCTGATAGGTAAATTTTTAATTATTACTGCTTGTTACGGATGCTGCAGCTTTGATAAAGTTGTTTGTGGAAAATTGGGTCCAGAGCTTGTTCTGGAGTTCATACCTACGATTGTTTAATTGGTGTTAAGAAAATAGCTAAATTTTAAATTGAACCTATAATGCTGCTAAAATCAGAACAACTCGTCTAATTTATTGTAAATGCCTGTGTAGAATTCCTCAATATCCACTAAATTTTTAGAGAGAATAGATTTTAGAATATTCGCATCTAGTTTTTGATAATCATGAACTGCAATATTCCGGAAACCAACCATCGACAACATTTTATCTTTGAGTTCACTTTCAATTATTCCTTCATCGCTCAGGATATGAAATGAATCTTTATAAGTGGAAGGTATTTTTAATCCTTTTTTGGCAATAATAATATTTGCAATATCAATACAAGCCTGAATTGAACGTTGAAGATTTAGTACAAAGGCGTCTTGAATAATTATGTCATCCAGTGCTTCGGTTTTTGAACCTGTAGCTTTATCAATTGTTTTTAAACAGTTTTTAATGATAGAAATTTTGGAGAGTATTGAATCTTTTTCAAACATGGATTCTACCATTAAGCATGTTATCTTCAATTATCTTCCGGCTCATCTTAAAATCAGGATACCTGCTTAACACTCCGGCTTTGTATAATATAAACTTACTCTCGTCATTTAAGAAAATCAGTTCGCCGTTTGCAATAACCTGCATCGAGATGATCAGGTCTGAATCGTTTAAAAAAATAATATCTATATCCCTCTTTAAATGTAATATTAGATTTTTCGTAATCTCTGTTCTTTTGTCCCTATCTAAAAACTCACTTTTCAAATAAACTGCAACATCAATATCGCTGCTATTATTAAATGAGTCTTTTGCAAACGATCCAAAAATCAATACGAATTCGGCTTTATCAATTAGCTGCGATCGCAAATCATCTATTATTTTTTCTTTCTCATTCATCAGAATGTGGTAAGCATAAATTATTATTTTACGAATATTAGGATTGTAAAATACAAAAGAGAATCAGAAAATGGAAAACAGGCTAAACTTCCAAATGGATTACTTTTTTGCATTTGTGCAAAGTTCAATAAGCACACCATTAGCAGATTTTGGATGAAGAAAAGCAATATCAAGAGCTTCTGCTCCCTTGCGGGTTGTCTCATCAATTAGCTTGATGTTATTCTTTTTCAATTCTTCAAGGGATGAATTTATATCATTTACTGCAAAAGCGATGTGATGTATTCCTTCACCTTTTTTCTGAATAAACTTTCCAATTGGTCCTTCGGGATCGGTGGATTCCAGCAATTCAATTTTTGTCTGCCCAACCTGGAAAAATGCTGTTTTAACTTTTTGGTCTTTTACTTCTTCAATCTTGTAACATTTAAGTCCAAGTATATCTTCATAAAACTTAATAGATTCATCTAGATTCTTTACAGCTATTCCTATATGTTCAATTTTAGTTAATTCCATCTGGAATCCTTTGTAAAAAATTAATTATAAAAATTATATTATTACCTGTTCCTTATATTCCCCGAATACTTCTCTTAAAACATTACATATTTCACCAATACTTGCATACGCTTTTACCGAGCTAAGAATAAACGGGAGAAGATTATCATCACCTTCAGCTGCACTTTTCAATGCGGATAATGATTTATTTACTTCTTCATTATTTCTCCCCGATTTTATTTTACTTAGTATATCAACCTGTTCTTTCTGAACATTCATATCGATCTTTAAAAGATTTTTCGGCTGCGATTCTTCAACCTGGTATTTATTTACACCAACTATAATCCGTTCATTTGCTTCAATCTCTAATTCATATTTATATGCAGCTTTTTGAATTTCAGTTTGAACAAAACCGGAATTTATTGCTTCGATCATCCCCCCAAGGTTATCAATTTTTTTTATATAATTCATTGCTTCCTCCTCAACCCGGTCGGTCATAGATTCAATAAAATATGAACCTGCAAGGGGATCGGCAGTGTTTGTTATGCCACTCTCCTCAGCTACAATTTGCTGTGTGCGCAATGCAATCCTAACCGAATCTTCGGCAGGAAGAGCCAACGCTTCGTCCCTTGAATTAGTATGTAAGCTTTGCGTTCCACCAAGCACAGCGGCTAAAGTTTGAATTGTAACACGTGCGATATTGTTATCAACTTGCTGTGCAGTTAACGTTGATCCTGCAGTTTGTGTATGAAACCTGAGCATCATTGAATTCGGATCTTTTGCTTTAAATCTTTCTTTCATAATCTTTGCCCAGAGCCGTCTTGCTGCACGGTATTTTGCCACTTCTTCAAGCAAATCATTATGAGCATTGAAAAAGAAAGATAACCGCTTTGCAAATTGATCAACATCTAATCCTGCTTTTAATGCCGCTTCAACATAAGCAATTCCGTTAGCTATTGTAAATCCAACTTCCTGAGCTGCAGTAGAACCTGCTTCACGAATGTGGTAACCTGAAATTGAAATTGTATTCCAGCGCGGAACTTCCTTTGTACAAAATTCAAAAATATTTGTTATCAATCTCATTGATGGTTTTGGTGGAAAAATGTAAGTACCGCGAGCGATATATTCCTTTAAAATATCGTTTTGTATTGTACCGCTGATTTTGTCTTTTGATACTCCCTGTTTTTCAGCAACGGCGATATACATTGCCAGCAGAACAGATGCCGGAGCGTTTATAGTCATTGATGTTGATACTTTATCAAGTGGAATTTGATCGAAAAGAACTTCCATATCTGCAAGAGTATCAATGGCAACGCCAACCTTACCAACTTCTCCATGAGCCATTGGGTCATCACTATCATATCCTATTTGAGTTGGAAGATCGAAGGCGACTGATAAACCGGATTGTCCTTGCTCAAGCAAATACCTGTAACGATTATTTGATTCTTTTGCAGTTCCAAAACCTGCATACTGCCTCATTGTCCAGAATCGTCCCCTGTACATTGAAGGTCTTATTCCGCGTGTAAAAGGGTAGGAACCTGGAAACCCGATTTGCTCATAATATTCTTTATCTGCTTTGCTTGGATGATAAAGTTCCTCGACTGGTGAAAATGATACGGTTGTAAATTCTTTTTTTCGTTCAGGATTTTTTTCTATAAACTTGTTGTAAACAGTCTCTTTCCATTTTTTTAATTCAGAGCTTTCTTTATCTGAATTTAGCTTTTTCAAAATTTACTCCTATTAATGAATAACCAGGCAAGTAACATTTTAATTTATTATGATAAATTTACTTCCGCATTGTTTCTTT
>CBEPPX010000282.1:0-3466 GCA_965511205.1 uncultured Ignavibacteriales bacterium
GACCGAACTTTTGAAGTTCATTTTAAAGGTAAATCTATTGTTTTTAGCGGTGAGTTTTCAGCTTGCTTAAATGTTTCTACTATCCTGGAAGAAATTGCCCTGCATACCCAGGTTGTAACCTAATTGTTTTCCCTTACCTCTCACTCATAACAAAATTTTTGTTACTGCCCGGCGATATTTCTATATTAGCAAACCATACTTAAACTTTTTTAGTAGAAGAAATAATTATAATAATCATTAATGTTGGCAACGTTATATCTAAAAATTTAACAGGAGTAAAACATGCCTAAAAGTGCTATTGAAGGAATTGAACCTAAAATATTATGGGAACGATTTTATGAAATTTCCCAAGTTCCAAGACCTTCCAAGAAGGAAGAAAAAATCATCGAACATTTTAAAAATCTTTTAGACCAGCTTAAGGTTAAATATAAGGTTGATAAATCAGGAAACATAGTTGCCTTTTTACCTGCAACTCAAGGTTGTGAAAATGCCCCAACTGTTGTTCTGCAGGGACATATGGATATGGTTTGTGAGAAGAATAAGGCTAAAGTTTTCGATTTTGATAATGATCCAATTGATCTCCTAAAAGAAGATGGATGGATAACTGCTGATGGAACTACACTAGGAGCTGATAACGGAATTGGATTAGCAGCAGCTTTAGCCGTTATAACTGATCCTGATGTTATTCACGGACCGATCGAAATTTTATCTACAGTAGATGAAGAAACCGGTTTAACCGGGGCAAATAATCTTGAACCGGGATTTATTACCGGAAAGATTATGTTGAATATGGACTCTGAAGAAGACGGTGCTTTTTATGTTGGTTGTGCCGGTGGAATTGATACTGCCGCATCAATGAAGATTGAAACTGAACCTGTACCCAACGGAACAGCTGCATTCGAACTTCTTGTTACAGGTCTTAAAGGTGGGCATTCAGGTTTGGATATTCAAACTGGTAGAGGGAATGCTATAAAAATTCTGGCAAGAACTTTAAATCATCTCAATGAAGTTGGTTATTCTTTAGCAGGTCTTGATGGCGGAAGTTTAAGAAATGCTATACCTCGCGAAGCAGAAGCAATAATATTTTTAACCGCTGATGGTGCAACGAAGGCAGAAGAATTAATTGAAGAGCTGCAAGGAAAAGTTTATAACGAATTTAAAACTCCTGATGGTGGTGTGAAAATAGAATTGAAGAAATCCAGCTCATCAATTGATGCCGTTTACATAAACGCATTAAAAAACAGGATAGTTGACACTTTACTAGCCGTACCACACGGTGTGATAGCGATGAGCCCTGATTTAGAAGGTCTAGTTGAAACTTCAACAAATCTTGCAACGATTAAAATTGTGGATGATAAAATTGTAATTGGTACAAGCCAGCGTAGTTCTATAGAAAGTGCAAAAGATTTTATTGCGGAAAATGTTGCAGCAATTTTCAGATTAGCAGGAAGTGATGGGGAAGTTGGTGATGGTTATCCAGGCTGGAAACCAAATATGGATTCTGAAATTCTTAAAGTTTCGAAAAAAGTTTTTCAAAATTTATTCAATAAAGAGGCAGAAATAAAAGCGATACACGCTGGTTTGGAATGTGGAATATTGGAAGGTAAAAATCCCGGTTTGGATATGATCTCGTTTGGTCCAACAATCCAGGGTGCACATTCACCAGATGAAAAAATTAATATAGAAACTGTTGAAAAGTTTTACTTGTTGTTGAAAGGTATCTTGAAAGAAATTGCTGAGATGAAGTAAACCTGGTTTTATAGCTACGATATAAAAATGCCTGCAATTTTTGCAGGCATTATATTTTTAAGGTTTATTATTTAAATAACACAAGTATGGCAGGAGCAATCGTCATAAATATCATCATAACCGTAATCAATTGTTAACTCCTCTCCGGTTTTAATTGCCACATCAGATACTAAAATTAATCCTCCGTTTTCATCCTCTTCAACTTCACAGTTATTCTCACACTTATGGTTAATATATTTTATTTTTTTTGTGTTATTAGTATCAATGTAACAATCATCACCGTTCCAAAAAATGTACACATTATTTTCTTCTTCCTCACGTCTTTCGCACTCATCGCCGGAAATAACATCACCTTCTATTTGCATAATAACTTTGTTTTTAGGAATGTCCGCTGAAGCAAAAATTCCTGAACCATGAATTTTTGAACCTTTTACCACCACATATTTTTCGTAATTGTGTTTTTGCATTAATTGTTATTTTCCTCTTCATTTCCATATAATTCTCGAATTAGTAAATGAATAATCGAGTTTTCTGTAACAGGGTAGGTGTACCTTATACTTTCATCCGGCGGCGGATTATCGTAATCAAAACTGTAAATCTCTTTATTCATAATATTATAATATCTGACTTTCAATATGCCATATTTTACAGTAGTTAGATTTATTCCAAAAAGTGTTTTCGACCTAAACACCTCGCCTTCAAATCCTTCAAAAGTTTTTGGAGGGCGGTGTACTTCCAAAATCCAGATATCAAATCTGTCTCCTTTAATAGTATCTATAGCTGAGGCATCATACCATATCTTTTCCCCGGTATCTAAATTAAGAACTTTCCAAACATGTGTCTCTTCAGTCTGACCTATAATTACAGCTGAAAAAAACGCCATTATCAGAAAGCTATAACATCTCTTTAACATAAATTGCCTTTATTCAAATAGTTCAAAAACGAATGGTCTAAAATAAAAAAAATAGTACAACAATATAGAGTAATAAAACTACACTATTCATCACTTATTTGATGCAGTCTTGGACGAATGGACTTAGCCCCGGTTAAAATTTGATTCGGATAAATCGGTATTTTCATTAAATAATTTAGTAAAATAAAGTATATCAAAGTACAATAAACACTATCTAAATCTTTTTTAAATGAATAGTAATTTATTTTTACAAAAGTTATACTTATTTTATAACTGTTAATATTAATCAGAAATAGGAGAAGTTATGTACTTCAAAACATTATTGATAATTTCATTCCTGCTATTTACAATATTACCCGGCCTGGCTCAAAATGGAAATACTTATATAGGTGTAAAATCTTGTGTAATGTGTCATAAATCAGAAAAACAAGGTGAGCAGCTAAAGATATGGGAAGGAAGTAAACATGCAGGTGCATACGAAACATTGAAAACTGAAGAGGCAAATAAAATAGCTAAAGAAAAGGGTTACGAAACACCAGCAATTGAAACTGAAGATTGCCTGAAGTGTCATGCAGTCGGATATAATTTAGATGCATCCCTTCTAGGTAAGAAATTTAAAGTTGAGGATGGAGTTCAATGCGAAGTTTGCCACGGACCAGGTTCTGGTTATAAAAAGAAAGCTATTATGAAGGATAGAGAAAAAGCTGTTGCAAATGGATTGCTTGTTTATGAAAATCCTAGTGAAGAATTATGCATTAACTGTCACAATGCCGAAAGCCCTACTTACGTAGATTTTGTTTTTGA
>CBEPPX010000283.1:0-3464 GCA_965511205.1 uncultured Ignavibacteriales bacterium
TGATATTCATATCTTCTTTCCAGCAGCGGATTAATTGTTACAGTTAATACCATAAGGTTTTCAGCAGATGGTTGGATTAGCTAAATATTTTGTGCAAAGAATTTTTAAAACTGTTTTGATACCAGCTTGAAAATTAAAAACCTATTATTAGTACCTATACCTGAAAAGATCACCGTATAGAGGCGTTGTAAGACGGTAATCGCCAAAACCTGTTTCATCAACAAATACAAAACTATGATTAAGATCGTAATACTGCCAAACCTCATATGGTTTCGAATCATATTCAAACGGGTGCCGGTCTATATTATCGGGCGAACCAAGAATAATGAATACCATTCCTCTGTCAGAACGCCATCCCTCAACGTAATGTGAAAAGTGTTCATCTGCGTAAGCAACTCTTCTAAAATATTCTTCAAACGCCTGGTTCTCTTCATTTGTAGGATTAGGATCTTTCTCCTTCCAAAACTCAACAAATCTTTTTGACTTTATATCATCAGTTTCCGCTTCTTTTACATAATCCATCTCATCCGGGCTGGCAATATACCTTAACTGGTCTACCGCTTTATCCAGATCCTGAATTGTTCTTGGCACCCCGATCCACCTAGAAATAAATGATTTAGCTACAGAACTAATTGTCTGGTCTTCATTATCTTTTAAATAAACATGAAGAAGATATTTACCCAGGTTTAGCTTAACATTTTCAAAAGTAAAAAACATTTGGTTATTTCCCTGCTGAACCGGTTTCTTTTCGCTGGCCTGGAATAAAACCTCCTTATCCATATTCGAAACCATGTACTCCATTGTAACTTCAGAAGCAGAATCAGAATAGATTTCGAAGAAGAATGGTATGCCATCTACATCTACAAAAACATGCCTGGTAATGTTCGGAATAATTTTGTTGCTTCCCTCAACAACCTTGTTTTGCGCAATAAGCAGAACATCGCTTAGTGATGGATTTATTGAAAGATCGCGAACAGTAAAAAGATTTTCTGAATAGATTTCTTCACGTGAATCTTTATCCAATACTGCAGTTTTTATTAAATAATTTCCGGGTTTTAAATTGAATGACCTGTGACTCAAATTAAAATTCTTAGCAGCAACAGATTCATCGAAACTGTAAGCTACTATTTTTTCGCTCCATATTTTTTCAGTTTGTAAATTCTCTTTTTCTTCATCATAAACAGAAACAGTTACTGTATAAGCTGCTTCAAATCCTTTACCGGTTTTAACAAACTGTACATCCCGGTAAGGTACATGGATGAACACATCCAGTTTAGTATTTCCATCTTCACCGGCAAAGTTTAAAAAATCCTGGAAATACTTTGCATTGACAATGGGCAAGTTATACTGTTCTTCAGTTTGAGCATAAACACTGCTCAATGTAAAAATGGAAACGAGTATTGCAGTTAATATTTTCATTTTTTTATCTCCATTATTTTTCAACCACATCGGCAAAAAGATCATATTCATTATAATCGTAAACTTCAGATAAATAAAATTCGCCAATTTTCAATTTTCTGTTTTTCACTGGAATAAGCACTTCCCCGTCCACTTCCGGAGCATCCCTATATGATCGTCCAATATAGAAATCTCCTTCCACAGCTTCAACTAACACTTTTAGTTTTTTTCCTTTTAACTCGCTATTTTTCTTAAGTGATATTTCCTTTTGCAATTCCATTATTTTATCTCTACGTTCAAGTTTTTCCTCTTGCGGTACAGTATCGCCCATTTCGTAGCTAACGGTGTTTTCTTCCTGCGAATAATCAAAAGTACCAACTCTATCGAATTGTGCATCATTAATAAATTCGCACAACTCATTAAACTCTTTTTCTGTTTCGTTAGGATATCCAACAATAAAAGTTGTTCTCAAAATAAGTCCCGGTATTCCTTCTCTTAATTTATTAACTAAATCGAGAGTCTGTTTTTTTGTTATTCCTCTTCTCATCGATTTTAGTACGCTGTCTGAAATATGCTGTAAAGGGATATCTATATAGTTGCAAATTTTTTCATTCGATGCAATCGCATTAATAAGATCTTCAGGAAAACGGGAAGGATAGGCATACATAATTCTTATCCATTCGATTCCGTTTATTTTGCTAAGTTTATTCAGAAGTTCGGCAATATTCTGTTTATTGTAAAGATCTTTTCCATAACTGGTAGTATCCTGTGCTATAATAACCAGTTCGCGGGTATTATTGGAAGCCAAAAATTCTGCTTCGCGCACGAGTTCTTCAATGGGTTTAGATTTATGATTACCGCGCATAATTGGAATTGCACAAAACGAACATGGTCGATCGCAGCCTTCTGAGATTTTTAGGTAAGCAGTGTGAGAAGGAGTTGTAATAACCCTTTCACCCAGAAGGTTATATTTTAATTCGCCGCCAAGCTCTTTTACAATTCCTTCAAAATTTTCGGTGCCAAAATAGATATCAACTTCCGGTATCTCTTTTTGTAACTCACTTTTATATCTTTCTGAAAGGCAACCAGCTACAATGACTTTTTTTGTTTTGCCTTCGTTCTTCCAGTTTACGGCTTTCAATATTGTATCAACTGATTCTTCTTTAGCTGCTTCTATAAATCCGCATGTATTAATTATAATTGCATCAGATTTATCAGGATCGTCCTGCAAGCCGATATTATTTGCCTGCAGTTGTCTCATCAATCTTTCGGAATCAACTGTGTTTTTAGAACAGCCAAGTGTAATAACACTTACATTTTTACGTTTTATCATTTAGGCAATTAATTTCAACTAAAATATTTTAAATATAACCAGATGGCAGGTGCAGAAAATAGGAGCGAGTCGAAACGATCAAAAATTCCGCCATGACCTGGAATGATGGAAGAAGAATCTTTAATGCCGGCATCTCTTTTTATACTGGATTCTACAAGGTCGCCAAGTTGACCAATAATCCCAATAATAATTCCCAACACAATTACATTTGTCCAGGAAAGAAAATCTAAAACGATTAGTTTTGCCAGAAGCATTGTTAAAATTGCAAATAAAAATCCTAACAGTGCTCCCTCCCAGCTTTTGTTAGGACTAATGCGTGGGAACAATTTATGTTTTCCGAGAGCAGTGCCTCCAAAAAATGCAGCAGAATCACAAACCCAAATTGCGGCTAACATCGAAATTATTACAAATCCTCCTCTTGGGTAAAGCTCGTTAACGTTCGGGTAAAATTCGCGGATTGCGATTAATGCTGAAGAGAATAAACCGATATATATAATTCCCAAAACGGTTGCACCAAGATTTTTAACAACCGAACCTTTATTGCGGAATAATTCAATCATCAACAGTAAAAGAATAACTACGAAAAGCAGCGGGATTAAATCAACTGCGTGATAAAACTGGTTTGTGATGATTACACAAACTGCTAAAAGCCCGAACCAAAGATTGACGTTTGCAATATTCTTCTTAACCATTCCACTGAACTCGTAGTATGAAATTAATCCAATTGCCAGTG
>CBEPPX010000284.1:0-3456 GCA_965511205.1 uncultured Ignavibacteriales bacterium
AACCAGGGATTTGAGATTCAGAGAAAAATGCAAAACGGAGAGTTTGGCACCGTAGGTTTTGTTGAAGGTAACGGAACAACAACGGAAACCCAGAATTACTCTTTTATAGATGAAAATCTTGAACCCGGAAATTACTCTTACAGGTTAAAACAAGTTGATTTCGATGGTACCTCGGAATTATCTGATGTAATTGAGACGGAAGTTTCATCACCACTCGATTATTCATTAAGCCAAAACTATCCGAATCCATTTAACCCGACAACAACAATCAGTTACTCGATTCCGGAAGTAAGCAACGTTACAATTACTATTTACTCTATTGTTGGCGAACTTGCTGCAACCCTTGTTTCCGGTTCTATTGAAGCAGGTTATCACAGGATTAACTTTGATGCCACCCAGCTTTCATCGGGAACATACATTTACCAGATAAAAGCTGTTGGTGAGAGCAGAACTTTTGTAGATAATAAGAAGATGATTTTGCTGAAGTAAAAAGCAGATCAATTTAGTTCCCGCTCAACGGTAGGAATTTTTAAATGCCATCCTCGTTTTGCAGGATGGCATTTTTTATTATTCTAATTATAACCTTTAAATTAAAAATCAAATCGATTTACTTATTCATTCAATCATTAACTTATTCATGCTATTATTAAATCTTCTCAAATCCTATATCTACAAAAAAGTTCTTGTTTCAAATTTTGGGTGGATCATTTAAGTTGTATATTATTAATTAATGATTTCATTCAAAATCTGAAACTGTAAAGTTATGCGAACAAAACTAATTGTGATCTCCATTCTCTTTCTACTTTTTGCCATTTTAGCTGTACAAAATACAACCACAACAGAACTTAATATTTTTTTCTGGAACCTGTCAATTCCTTTAATTGTTTTGATTGTGGTCATTTTCATAATCGGATTGGTTATAGGAATAATTACTTGCAGTGTTTATGAAAGAAGGAAAAAAAAGGAGCTTAAGACCGAACAGCGCGCAAATTCGTACGAAAACCAGTAGCTTGTTATCAAAATACTCTGTTGTTGGGTAATATTGATTTCTTGCTTCTTCCCGTAAATACTCTTATCTTTGTTTACTCTAATTCGCCCTTTTAAGGGCGATTTTTGTTTATATGAACTCAACTAAGCAAAATATTTTAAATATAGCGCAGGAAATTTCAGAGAAAAATAATCTCCTCCTTTTAGAAGTTCTGTTTAGGGGGTCTGAGAGGAACCACGTAATTGAAATTTTTATTGATGGAGAAGATAATCTCTCTGCTGATGACTGCGCAAGAATTAGCAGGGAAATAAACGAGGTAATTGAAAAAAACGAATTACTCAATTCTGCTTACCGGCTGGATGTCTCTACACCCGGCGTGAATCGTCCCTTGGAATATTTGAAGCAGTATAAAAAACATATTAACCGGAAATTTGAAGTAAGATATAAATCCGGGGATAATAAAAATAGTATTACCGCTAAGCTGATAAAAATTGAAGAGGATAATCTTTATTTTTCTTCAGACAGAGAACAGGTAATTAAATTTGAAGATATAATTAAAGCAAAAGTATTAGTAAGTTTTTCCTAAAGGAGTTAAACTAAAATGAACCGTGATATAGTTGAATCATTTTCCGATATGGTAAAGATTAAAGGTCTTGATAAAGATGTTTTAGCAGGCATACTCGAAGATGTCTTCGGTATACTTATAAGAAAAAAATATGGCGAGGAAGCTAAGTTCGATGTTGTTGTGAATGTGGATAGAGGTGATATAGAGATATTTCTGGAAAGAGAAATTGTTGAAGAAGTTGAAGACGCCGATACACAAATAAGTATCGATGAAGTTAATTCAAAAGGGAACGAAGACGAACTTGAAGTTGGTGAAGATTTTGTTGAAAAAATAGAACTTTCCTCTCTGGGAAGAAGACTAATTACCCTGGCTAAACAGAGCTTAAACCAGAAGATAAGGGAAATTGAAAAAGAAATAGTTTACAGCGA
Organism: uncultured Ignavibacteriales bacterium; assembly: GCA_965511205.1. Taxonomy (GTDB): domain Bacteria; phylum Bacteroidota; class Ignavibacteria; order Ignavibacteriales; family Ignavibacteriaceae; genus JAZGGS01. The sequence continues at coordinate 1,982 of CBEPPX010000284.1, forward strand.
GTATAAAGAACTGCTAGGCGAAATAGTAGTTGGCGATATTTACCAGCTTAGGAAAAGCGATATACTTGTTAACCATAACAAAAACGAATTGCTTTTACCTCGCTCTGAGCAAATTCCGTTCGAGCGTTACAAAAAAGGCGAAACAATTAGAGCTATTGTTAAAGATGTTACCAAGGGCAACAGCGGTCCGGTTATTATTATTTCCAGGGCGGATAATATGTTTCTCCAAAGACTTTTTGAAATAGAAATTCCTGAAATTTATGACGGGATAATAGATATAAAAGCTATCGCCCGCGAACCAGGCGAAAGAGCCAAAATAGCAGTTGAATCGCAGGATGCAAGAATTGATGCTGTTGGTGCATGTGTTGGTATGAAGGGTGTTCGTATTCATGCCATTGTTAGAGAACTTAATAACGAAAATATTGATGTGATTAATTATTCTGATGACCCGATTTATTTTATTCAAAGAGCTCTGGCACCTGCTAAAATTAAGGAGATTGAACTTGATGAGGATGAAAAGAAAGCTGTTATTACTGCCGACTCTGACCAGGTTTCAATTATTGTTGGAAGGAACGGAGTTAATATAAGACTTGCAATGAAGCTAACCGGTTATGAGATAGAAATTCTAAGAGAAGCAAAACCATTTGAAGATTATGATGAAGACATTGAATTGATAGACCTTAAGGAAGATCTTGGTGAAGAAGTATATGATATTCTTATAAATAACCGTTACGATACTGCCCTGGAAGTGTTAACAGCCGGGCAGGAAAAACTAACAGAAATAGAACAGTTTGATGAAAAGAAAGCTACTGAGATCATCGAACTGATAAAATCACAATTTGAAGAAGATTAAACATCTCAATTTCCGGTGTAAAATATGGCTGAAGCTAAACAAAAGAAAATAAGAATTTATAATCTGGCAACGGAGTATAATCTTTCCGCCGATAATCTCGTCGAGTTTTTAAGAGAAAAGGGCTTTAAGGTTAAATCTCATATGTCTATGCTTAACGAAGAGATGATCGCCTCAATCAATGAGCATTACAAAAAGGATATTGAAAAAGCTGAAAAACATTACAAAAAAATAGCAGAGTTTCATAAGAAGAGAGCTGAAAAAGCAATTGAAGAAGCTGTTGAGGCGGGAACAGAAGTAGCTGTCGAAGAAACAGCCCCGGTTTCTGAACCTGAGGAAATTAAAATAACCGATAAAGTTGCTGAAGAAGAGGAACCTGAAAAAGATGAAGTCATTAAAGAAAAAGATATAACTGAGACTGGGGCAGAAGTTGAATCTAAAGATAAGAAAACCAAAGAATCTCCTAAACAGAAAATTGCAGGTAAGCAAAAAGGATTAACAGTTATTGGCAAGATCGACCTAGAGGAGGATAAGAAGCCACAGAAAACTAAAGATGGAGACGAAAAGGCGACTGCAAAGAAAAAACGCAAACCTCGTATGCGCAGAAAAGCTGGTGATACAAAGG
>CBEPPX010000285.1:0-3451 GCA_965511205.1 uncultured Ignavibacteriales bacterium
TTAATTGGTATGAGAATCTTAGCATTGTTGGCGTAGAATCAATTTCAAATGAAATTCCAAATGAGTTTAGTTTAGGTCAGAACTATCCTAATCCGTTTAATCCAAGCACAAGTATTCAATTTTCACTTCCTCAAACTTCATACGTAACTCTGGAAGTATTTAATACCCTTGGAGAAACAGTAGGAGTTTTAGCATCCGAAGAATTATCTGCAGGTACTTACAATTATAGTTGGGTTGTTTCTAATCTTACCAGTGGAATTTATTTCTATAAACTGCAAGCTGGTAGCTTTTTTCAAACTAAGAAGATGATTTTACTTAAATAAATTTATAATTAACTAACGGAGTTGTTAGAATAAAAATCTTTTTAATTGATCATTTTAATTAAGCATTAATTTATATACAAAAACAAGGAAAACAGTAATGAAATCTAGTATAAAAAGAACGCTCCTTTGGGTGGCACTAGGCATTTTCACTTTTTTATTTATAGCGCCTTTGCAGGCTCAGGTTGTACGTGATCATCGAACTAAGAAAACAGATGACAAAGTACGTGACCATCGAACTAAGAAAACGGATGACAAAGTACGTGATCATCGAACTGAAACAAATACCACGGTACGTGATCATCGTGAAAATAAACCGGCATTAACGGTACCATTTTTTGAAGAGGAAGGTGCCTTCTTTGGAACAAGAACTCAAATATTAGAGAAATACCCATCATTGAAATTTACAGGCAAGGTAAATCGAATTATGATAACTGATAAATTGCATGATGGCGATAATTCTATCTACAAAATGGAATCAGGTAATACATTACATGCAATTGTAAAAAAAGGCAAAATAATTGAATACACTTGGAAAAACTCACATGGAAATCAAATTTCCGGTGGAGATGGAGACGATGTTGAAGATGTTGAAGATGTTATGGACATGAGTCTCGAGGACCTGCTAAACGTTGAAATTACCACTGCCGGGCGCGATTCAGATGACGGCGATGATGAGATCGTTGCTCAATTGACACCAAACAGCACGTGCTTTGATTGTACAGAGTTTTATTTTGAAAAAGTCCCAGATGATGGATCCCCTTATTGGGTTGAATGCATAGTAGTTGATTGTTCGGAAGACCACAATGCCATTATTACCAGGTGACCTGATAAAGGCACCTGAACCTGAAGAGTAATAACAAATTAAAGTTAGGAAAGAATAATGAAATCTAATATAAAAAGAACGTTCCTTTGGCTGGCACTAGGCATTTTCACCTTTTTTGTATTTACCTTGAGTGTTAATGCGCAAGAGAACAAAACTAAAAAGGTAATTAAGAAGGAAGGAATGGAGGAAGCAAAGAAAATCCAGCGTGTTTACAAGCTTAGTCCTGATTATCAAAATACGTCAGCAGTGTTGCAAGAGAAGAATTCAGATTCAGACAGTATTGTTGGCACTAAGACCACTTCAAAAGAAGTTAAAGAACCTAAAACTGAAATAGATGGTGACTTGAAAATATTTTTATCAAAAAACCAAGATTTTGATTTAAAAACTACAAAGATAGATGGGTTATTTAAAGCGAAGAATTCAGATTCAGACAGTATTGTTGGCACTAAGACCACTTCAAAAGAAGTTAAATAAACTTAAGAAGTTGAGAAAGCAGGTAAAGGAGTTTTCTTGGAAATAATAAAGGAAAAGAAAGAGAGATAAATTTTGACGAATGGAATTTCAGAAATATGAACAATTAATAAATAAAGAATTTATTTTCTACGCCCCACGTCAATACTGTAAAGGAATAAGCTGCACTTATTACATACAACTTCTTAATAAACGCAATGCTTTTTAACTGTAAATTAACTGATAAAGTATGTCATAACAAAAATAGCTAAACACCATTACAATTACTTAGTTCATTCCCCAACCCCTGCTTAATAATTAGGCGGGGGTTTTTTGTTATTTGCAAAATGTTAGGACTAATTGAATGAGAGGTTTTGAGTTTACTTTCAATTATTATTAAGTTAGTTGTGAACTGCACGCATATATATATTCTGCGGACAATCATTTTGTAAAGTATAAGTAATAGTTAGGTGCACGTATTATTATGGAGTTTATGCATTTTACTAAGATTCTAGATGGTGCATTCGCCACTGACGGAGGTTCAATTTCCATACTAATACTAGATGACAAAGGGCATAAACACAGCGTTCTTCTTTCTCAACACTTGTTACCTCCCAGCGGTCACGCCTACGAGCGAAAGCCTGGGCGGCTTTATTTCGATGGAACAATTGTGGATATTCGGTCTGAGGAAGAGTCAGCCATAGTATCAGCATTGAGGCAAGCTGAGTTTGAGTCATCAGCTTCCACTGATAAAAACAGAACAAAGAAAGATGATCAGCCTTCTATGATAGTGGGAGACGATATAAAGGCTTACTATTCAAAGATTGAAGAGGGACCTAACGCAGCCCTTCAACATCTTGTGAGTGAGTTGATTGAGTATGTTGAATCGGAAGATTACGTTACTTATGCTAACACGTCTGGCAAATAATACGGCACTTAACAATCTAATGGTGCTTAACAACATAGGCGGGGGTTTATTATTATAGGAAGTTATATTTTTTCCCTAGAAGAACTTTAGAAGAGGTTTTAAAAAAGGTACTAATTTGGTTAATATTTAAACTTATTGTGTTATTGTAGATTCTCCCTGACTCTCCGCTGCTTTACATTTCATTCTGTTGCTGCAATCACTTGCAATTTGGTTTTAACCTTACCATAATAGACATTATAACTTGATTTTGGACCGGAGGTCAGCCATCAGGAAATAAATACTCCATTAAAACTTTATCTCTGCGATATATATCGTCTCTGAAGTTTACTGCTCCATTATTATCCACCCAGGCAGTATAATAATCGATAAATAAAGGAATCTTTTTTTCCAGGATAACTTCGGTGGTCTTATTTTCACTCGAATATTTTCTATTTCTAAGTGAACTTCTTTTTTGATAGTAATCTGATATTTTTGCTTTATCATCTACCCGCTTCCCTATTTCAATTTTCAGGTAATCAATATTCCATTCTGAATGATCCCTGATAATAAATTCTGCAAGCTGTAATGGTTTTTCAACGCGCACGCAGCCATGGCTTACTGCCCTGTTGGAATATGTAAATGGTCTCCTTGTAGGCGTATCGTGAAGATAAATTCCGAAACGATTGTTAAACATAAACTTGATCTTTCCTAATGCATTTCCCGGTCCCGAATCCTGTACAATCCTGTAAGGGATTGTATCGGAAGTAAACTCGCTTGTATTAACTTCATCCAAATTTATTTCAACGCCATCTTGATATACTTTGAAATTCCTGCTCTCCAGGTAACTTGAATCTTTATTAACCTTCCTAGCAATTTCTTCTCTTATTATGCTATTAGGTACATTCCAGGTGGGATTAAGAACCAGGTATGAAATCTCTCCGTACATAT